>DAOLNV010000016.1:0-43470 GCA_035416745.1 Candidatus Hydrogenedentota bacterium
ATTGTCTCCATGAAGACAAGAACAAACGCACACGGAGACACAGGGAACACGAGAATTGAATCCCCCGGAACAGAATGAGAGAGGAGGCATCAGTTCCGCGGTTGACGGGTATCAGGCTCGGCTATCTACTCAACTTCGGCGAGGCTTTGATGAGGGACAGCATTCCCCGCATCATAAACGGGGATGTTGAGTAGATTTCGCTTCGGCGTGGGCGCCATTTCCTCCGCGTCCTTTGTGCCTCTGTGTGAGCTTCCCCAATCGTCGCGCGATCCGGATTTGGGGGGAGATCGGCTCCGGATTCCCTGAGGGTTGAACGGCCTCGCCAGCCGTTTTGGCGCGGTCTACAGGCTGTGGTAGCATTAGGGCATGTCCAAGGCGGTCCTCAAGAGAAGAAGGAATACGAGGGTCATCCTGCCCGACGGCGACAAGCTGGGGTTTGTTGTGGCGTCTTTTTTTGCCACGTTAGTTCTGGCCATCAACGTTTTCTTTCTTTCCGTGCGCGCTGTCGAGGTCGCCTTCCGGGTAGCGTTGACCTTTTCGGTCTGCTGGGTTGCCACGGCCACTGTGGTGCATTACATGGTCTCGACGACGGTCATGGAGATGCACGCCGAAATGGCCGCCAGAAGAAGAGCCCGGCAAGAGGCCGAAGAAGAAGAGGAAATGGAAAGTGAAGCCGGCGAATAGAACGCGCCGGACGAGACCTCAGGAGAAGCAAATGAAATTGGCACGAACCGCCATGACCGCCGCCGTGCTCGCCGGCGTATGCCTGGGCGCATGGGCCCAGGCGCCTAAGCTCGAAGGACTGGATATCGTTCTGGATGCGGTGCCGGCAGGGCCCGTGGCGCTGGTGAACAACCAGCCTATTCCTTCCGAGGAATTCGTTGAATTGTATAAGGGGGAACTGACCCGTTACCAGCAGATGCGGCCTCAGGACACCATTTCAGATGCGTTTCGCATTGGTCTGGCGCTTCGCTGCATGCGGACGCTGATCGAAAAGGAGTTGCTGCTGCAGGAAGCCGAAAAGCGGGACGTAACGATCTCCGACGAGGTGGTCGAACAGCGGTGGGCAAAGGAAATTGAGAACATCGGAAAGCAACTCTCGCAGAACAAAGACAAGCCCCTTACCGAAGAAGAGGTTCTCAAGGAGGCCGGCGCGAAGCGTGAGAACGCCATCGCGGAGTTGCGGGAAGCCCTCCTGATCGAGAAGATGCGCGAAATCATCGCCAAGGACCAGGGCGTCACCGTCACGGACGACGAAGTCAAGAAGCAGTTCGAGGAAATGAATAAAGACGGGGCGCGGCCCTCCGACCGTGCCCATATGCGCCAGATCTTCCTGCGCGCGCCGGCCGGCGCTGGCGGTGCCGCCTCATCGGCCCGCGAAACCGCACGAAATAAGGCCCAGGAAGCCCTGAGCCGCATCCGGGCCGGCAGGAATTTCGAGGCGGTTGCCAAAGAAGTTTCCGATGAGCCGTTTCGGAGCAAAGGCGGAGACCTGGGACCCGCCCTTATCGAGACCATGCCGGATTTCATGGCGGAAGCCGCGCGCACACTCAGCCCGGGCGAGATTTCCGACGTGATCGAAAGCGAGTTCGGCTACCATATCATCCAACTGGTCGAGCTGCTTCCGGGCGAAGAGGTGACCTACGAGAAGGCGGCGCCGTTTATCAAGAGCACCCTGATGCTGCGCAAGACCAATGCGGCCGTCGAGGAGTTCTGCCGCAAAGCCACGGAAAACGAGGATGCGATTCAGACTGCCCTCGATCTGGATAAGAAACTCATTACCCATCCCGAATTGCTTGACATGCTTGATGTGGGGAAAATGCCCGCAGAGGCGCCGGCGAGCCTGCAACCGTGACGACACTGTTCCTGCTCTTCACCTGTCTTGCATCGGAGGAGCCTTACCAATGGCCCCTCGAGCTGCCTCCCGCGGTTACCTCGAGCTTTGCCGAGTACCGGTCGGGACGATTTCATGCCGGCATCGACCTGCGAACGGGGGGAACGGGTCCGGAAGTATACGCCGCGGCGGACGGCTACGTGTCGCGGATTCGCTGTGGCCCGTGGGGTTATGGAAAAGCGGTGTATCTGCGGGACGGCGGCGGCAGGACCTTTGTTTACGGCCATCTCGCCGA
This sequence comes from Candidatus Hydrogenedentota bacterium, assembly GCA_035416745.1. NCBI lineage: Bacteria > Pseudomonadati > Candidatus Hydrogenedentota > Candidatus Hydrogenedentota bacterium. The sequence goes on from DAOLNV010000016.1 coordinate 2,130, forward strand.
GTTCTCGAGCAGCCTGCGCGACTATGTGCGGCGCGCCCAGCATGCCCGCGAGAGCTACACGGTTGACCTGATGCCCGAGCCGGGCGAATTCCGGGTGAAGCGGGGCGAGTTAATCGCCCTGGCCGGCCGTTCGGGCACGCGCGTTCCCCATTTGCACTGGGAGGTGCGCGACGAGCAGAGCCGCCCCCTGAATCCGCGTCTCCTGGATATCTCATGGCCCGACGATACGCGCCCCATCATTCGAAAAGTGCTCATTGTGCCCAAAGGGACGGCATCGGCTGTCAATGGCGATGTCGTGCCCGTGGTCTTGGAAGCGCGGGCCGACAGCGCCGCCGGAAGCTTTGCCTGCGCCTCCGTCACGGCCCGGGGAGAGATCGGCATCGCCGTGGACGTGATCGATCCCGCGAACGGCGGGAGCACCGTTCTCGGCGTGCACACAGTCACGACATCCGCGGACAGCCGGGAAGTCTTCAGGGTGCAGAACGACCGCCTCTCCTACGAGACCATGAGCCACGGACGTGTGTCCTGGCATCCGTACTACCTTTCTGAAGGGCGTTTCTTGCTGCAGTGGCGATGGCCCGGCAATGACTCCGACAATTTTGCGCTATCCGAATCCAGCGGCTGGATCGAGGTGGGTGATAAGCCCCGCGATGTGCGCATCGAGGCGCGCGACTTCTTCGGCCATTCGGCTGTGTTGCCTCTGCGCGTCGAAGCGGGCATGCCCGTTCCCGAGGAGCCGGTTGCGCGGGGAAGCGGCGCGCCGGGCACGGTCAAGGTCGACTGCTTCGGCGAAGGATTGCTGGTGACGGCCCAGTTTCCCGACGCAGAACCCGAGACGCCGGTGGCGCGCTGCATAGGGATGGCATCCGGCACGGAAGCCGTTTTCCGGCGTGTGGGCCCCGGCCTGTTTCGCGCCGTGGTCGAGGCCGGGTCAGGGAGCGATGACTTCTCGCTGTCGGTCGAGCATCCGCGGTTGACGCCGTACCTGGAATCGTTCGAGGTGTTTGAACGCGGCGCTGGACGGGTTGCCGAGGTCGATGATTTGGTTATCCGTTCGGACGCCCGCAGCCCCTACGGAACGCTTTACCTGCGCGTCTCGAAGGAAACGGTTACGGCATCGCCGGGCCTCGTTGTCATGGGGGAAGGGTATCGCCTGTGGCCGGCCGACGCGCCGCTGGATGTCCCTCTCGAGATTTCTTTTCCACAGCCCGCGGGCGCTTACGAGCTTTCACAGGTACACATCTATAGTAAATCGGGGTCGGGATGGGTGCGTCAGGAAACCGGGCGTAGCGGCGGGCGCCTGACAGTGGCGGCTTCCAGCCTCGGGGTGTTTGCGCCCATGGCCGATACGATGGCGCCGGCGATCACGGCCGTTCACCCGACTGCCGAAAACACCGTCACCACGAGCGCGCGCCCTGAAATCCGGGCGCGGGTTACGGACAACGCCAGCGGGATCGCCGACGTCCAGATTACTGCAAACGGCAAGTGGCTCTTGGCGGAATATGACCCCTTTGACTCCCCGGCGGCTACCATTACGTGGCTGCGGGATGAAGACCTTCCGCTCGGCGAGAACGAGATCGTGATCCGGGCTGTCGACGGAGCGGGAAACGTGACCGTGGTGTCGCGCCGGCTCCGGATCGACGAGGAACCGGCCGGAACGCCCTGACGCGTTGAGCCGCTTTTCCTGCGGCGAACGGTTTCACGAATTCCAAGGCTTTGGGAAAGAGGCCCGCGGGACATGAGTCCGCTCCTTGAGAGACGAACCGGAGGCAGCTCCCGCGCACACCGCCGCCTCACCCATAGACGCGGCATAGGATTCCTTGTATTATAAGGCGCGTAACCACACGGGGAGTCTGCACGGGTTGCCGGGGCCGCGCCGATGATTGGGAAAGCTGGCGCCGCAGTGGCGGCAACCAGACACAGAATTGCTGGAGGAAACGGTGGGACCAGAAACCAAAATCCAGAAGTACCGCGCTACCCATCAGGTTGTGACTATGCTGCTGATTTTCCTGATGGGCGTAGCCCTCGGCTGGGTACTTCGGGGCGGCCCTGGCGTGAAGGAAGACCGGATTTCTTCCGTTGAGACCGTGGGCGCGCCCGCCGGGAAGCCCGTGGAAACGGAGGCGCCTGCTCTGCCCCTGCCTGCCGGGGAAGAAGCGGCGCCCGGGCAATCCCCGGCGCCGGCAGAGGTTGCGGCGCCGGCCGAACCGCCGGCGCCGGAAGGGCCGCCAGCGCCGGAAGGACCGGCCGAAGCCGGGGCCGTGCCCGCCGAAGAGGCTGCTGGTGCGCTCGATGTGCTTGAGGACGTATGGCCTGCGCGTCATCTGATCATTGCCGTCAACGGTTCGGCCCTGAACGCCGAGGCCAAATCGTTTCTTTCGGAGGTCAAGCCGGGCGGCGTCGTGTTGTTGAAAAACAACATCCAAAACCGCGAACAGACGATCAAGCTCGTTGCGAGCATCAAAGAGGCGGTCGGGCTGGGCAAGGAGATTTATGATCTGCCCCTCATCGCTGTCGACCAGGAGGGTGGAATAGCCAACCCGCTTAACCTCGAGTCCGCGCCGGGCGCGCCTGAACTGGGTGCAAAGCGCGACGCGGAGGCGGCGCGCGCGGTTGGCCAGCAGTTCGCGCTGTCATGCAAAGACCGCGGCATCGGCATTCTGCTGGCCCCCGTACTCGATGTGGTCTTGCCGGGCGCCCCCGAGGTCATTAAGGCGCGAAGTTTTGGCAAGGATAGGGACGTGGTCCAGGCGCTGGGGCTCGCGTTTGCCGCGGGCGTGATGGAGGGCGGCGTGGTGCCCATAGGGAAACATTATCCGGGCCACGGAGCGGCGAGACAGGAGGCGCAATCTTCCGTGCCCGTGATCGAACTGGAACGGGGCGAGGATCTGGCCAAGGTTCTGTTTCCCTTTGCCCAGGCGGTAGTCTCGGGCATCCCGGGTCTGATAGTTGGCCACATCGCAGTGCCCCGCCTGGACGAAGAGCAGCCGCAGCGTCCGGCTTCGCTGTCGCCGGTGCTCGTACATGAGTATTTGCGTAACCGTTGGGGATTCCAGGGGGTTATCGTGAGCGATGACATTGCCGTGGCGGCCTCGGCTACGGGTGGGGACATCGGGAGCGCCGCCGTACAGGCCCTGGGGGCCGGGTGTGACGCCCTGATTCTCGAAGACCCCTCGTACGAGCGGATTCGCAGCATCTGCGCGGCCGTCGACACGGCCGTAACCGAGGGCGTTCTCTCTCGCGAAAGCCTCAACGACAGCAAACGCCGCCTCGACGGTCTCCAGACGTGGCTGAAAAACCCTGTAGGACTGCCAGGCGGCGTGCCCAAACTCGAGGCGGAATCCGCTGCACCGGTCGAGGCCAAGATTGAAACACCCCCGCCCCCGGAGACTCCCTCGGAGGCTAGACCGGCGGCGGAGACAACCGCACCGCCAAAGCCGGCCGGGGCGGCTGCCCAGGCGCAGCCTGAAACCCCAAAGCCTGAGGCCGAGACCGGCAAGCCCACCTATCATGTTGTAAAGAAGGGCGATACCCTGACCCGGCTCGCGGTACAATACGGGTGCTCGATCGCCGACCTTAAGGCATGGAACAAGCTTGAAGGCGAGAAGATCCTGCTGGACCAGAAACTCCGGGTCAGCCCGCCGGCCAAAGACATGTCACGGTAGTTTTCCCTCCGCGCTCGCCAGCCCGAGGGCCGGCTGCGGCGGGTTGACAGGTGTCACGGTGTGCCGGGGCGGTCTCCGGGAGGGCCGCCGGGACCGCGCATGCCAAATCCGCCGCCGCGTCCGCCCCCAAACATCGTGAAGGGCCCGCTGAAGAAGGGGTTGTCCTGTGATTCCTTGTACGCCTGAATGATGGTGTCCTGCTCTGACCGGTTGGTGATTCCCTTGCTTGCGAGGGAATCGCGCATCACCTTGTTCTGCTGTTCCTCGACCATTGAACGCAGCACATCGGAGTTTTGCCGCATGGTATCGAAGACGGCCTGGCGTTCCTCGTCCGTCTGGGCGTCGCGAAGTTGCTGGCGCTGTTCCATGAGGCTCTGCATGTATTCGCCGATCGAAGCAATGCGTTCCTTTTCGGCGGGGTCCTTGCTTGAGGCGATCTTTTCGGTGAGGAAATCGCTCATGCGCTGTCGATAGTCTTCAACAAAGCTGCGGCGGCGCTCGTCGCGCTGTCCCTCGGTTTCGCCTTCAGGCGGCCCTTCTTCGCGGAACCGGCTGCCCCTCCGGCCGGGGCGAGGCCCTTCATCTGCCACCAACGCCTGGGCCAACTCCGAGAGGAAATTCGGGGCTTGGGCAGAGGGCAGCATGGGTTCGGCGGCGGGCGTCTCCTGCTCGGGCAGGGGGGCCGAACGGGCCTGAACGATGTCGCCCCGGAGTTTCTTGAGTTCCGCCTCGCGCACGGACAACGCGTGTTCTATCTCTACAACGCGCCCTCGTGTTTTCGCCGCAGCGCTCTCTGCCTCGGCAAGGGCGCTCTTGGCGGCGTTTGCCTTGGCCATGCCAAACCACAGGCCAATGCCTAACCCCGCCAGCAAGGCAATCACTCCGGCTATCACTGTTTTCATCGCACTTCTCCGGGCATGTTGAAGGACCAGATATCTTCTATATAGTCGCACGCTGGCAACACAGCGTCAATTGGATTTTCACCGTGCAAATTGCCCTTGATGTGGCGTATTCTCTTGCGGGCGTCTCCCATTTCTCAGAGTGTCGCACGAAGGCACGCCGGCAACCTCCGCGCCAGTGACCCTAGGGGCCGGTCGCCGCGCCGGGGTTATTCCTGAGCTTGTTGGCAGGCGACATTGCGCACGACGCGCGGGGTGCGATAGCATAGGTGCGAAACGCGTGTGGCGGCCGGAGTTTGCGGCCAGATCCGGGAGCGGCAACGCGCGAAGAACTGTGATGACACACGAAGCACTCAAAATGGACCGCGTGCCCACACTTGCCGGCGCCAGCATGGTGATCGGGCTGACCGGCTGGATGGACGGCGGCGAGGTGTCGACGGGCACGGTGGAATACCTGATAGACCTGCTCGATGCCCGGTTGTTCGCCGAGATCGACCCGTCGGGCTTTTATATCTACAACTTCCCGGGCAGCATGGAGGTTTCGTCGCTGTTCCGGCCGCATGCGGTGATCGAGGCCGGGCTTGTCGTGGCGTACCATGAGCCCCGGAACCGTTTTTACGTGGCCGAAGAGCACAACCTCGTGCTCTTCGAGGGAAAAGAGCCCAATTTGCGTTGGCCGGATTTCGCCGACTGCATGTTCGCGCTGGCCGCGAAATGCGGGGTGAGCCGCATCGTATTCATCGGAAGCGTGGCGGGGATCGTGCCGCATACGCGGGAACCTCGCCTGTACGGCTCTGTATCGGACGAGAAGTTTCGGCCGCTGTTGGATGATCTGGGGCTCGAACCCACCGACTACGAAGGTCCCGCCAGTCTGACGACATATCTGTCCGCTCTCGCGGGTGAACGGGACCTTCAGATGACAACCGTTGTTGAGGAGATCCCGGCGTACGTGCAGGAGCGCAATGTCAGATGCATCGAAGCGGTCACGCGCAAGGTCGCCGATATGCTGGGATTGGCCCTCTCCCTGGACGAACTCCACGAGGAAACCGTGGAATTCGAGCGGCGCCTGGCTGAAATTGTGGGTGGCAAGCCCGAACTGGCCGCTTTGATCCGCAAAATGGAGCAGGCTTACGACAAAGAGCTGACGGGCTCCCAGATGGACGACCTTAAGAGCTGGTTCGAGAAGCAGAATATCCGGCTCAATTGAGCTGCCGTGTTGGTATGGCGCCCTCGCGGGCGGGATGCGCCAGACGTATCCGCAGCGTTTCTCCGTGTGCCCGGGGGCTCATTTCTGGCCGAGGGGATACAATACCTTGTGCACGTCGGGCTGGCCGAAATTCTCCATGGTGACCACGGTTACCCCCGTGTCGATGCGTTTCTCGACGGGGCGCCCTTCGAGATGGTCAACCGCGGCTTTCACGCCTTCGTATCCCATTTTATACGGATTCTGCACCACAAGGGCCTGGATGACGCCTTCCTTGAGCGCGGCGATTTCCTCGTCTGACGCATCGAACGCCACGAGCTTGATCGCGCCGACTTTGCCGTCGGCGCGGATGGCCTGAGCGGCGCCGATGGCGCCGCCTTCGTTGGCCGCAAAGATACCTGCCAGGTTGGGGTTGGCGGTGATCATGTCCTGCGTGACGTTCATGCCTTTGGCGGCGTCGCTTTCGCTGTAGAGAGTCGATACCAGCTTGATTTCGGGGAATTCCGCGAGGGCTTCCTTGAATCCCTGCTCGCGCATCTCGGAGGTGGCGGCGCCTTTCACAAAGGGGATGAGACCGACTTCGCCTTTGCCGCCGATGAGCCGTGCGAGTTCGTTGCCCGCGGCTTTCGCGCCCGCCACGTTGTCCGTGGCCACGAAGGTGACAGGGTCGCCGGATTTTACGCCCGAGTCGATCGTGACAACGGGGATACCGGCATCCTTGGCGCGTTTGACGACGTCGATCATGGCGTTCTCATCGCAGGCCGCCATCACGATGGCGTCGACCTCCATCGTGATGAAATCCTCGATGATATTGAGCTGTTTGACGACCTCGGTTTCCTTGTCGGGACCTTTCCAATAGGTCTTTGCGTTGAACTCTTTTGCGGCATCTTCGGCCCCGGCCTTTACGGTGAGCCAGAAATCGTGGGTGGTGCCCTTTGGAATCACCGCAATGGTGTATTTCGCGCCTTCGGCGCCGCCGCCTCCCGATGCGGCGGGTTGCGCGGATTGGCCTCCGCACCCCAGCACCAAGGCAACCGCCAGCAATCCGAGTGTGATGCGTCTCATGACATCCGCGCTCCTATTCTTTCAATAGCCCCGATCTTCTTTTGCGGTAGGTGTCGTACGATACCAGGGCGACGACGAGCCCGCCCACGAGTATCTTCTGCCAATCTGTCTCGATGTGCAAGAGGTTACAGAGGTTCACGAGTATCTGCATGATCAGCGTGCCTGCGAGCGCGCCGATGACCGTGCCTTCGCCGCCCATCAGGCTGGCGCCGCCGATGACGCATGCCGCGACGGCTTCGAGCTCGTATCCCTCGGCGCCGGTGGGCGCGGCAATCATGGGCCGCGAACTCTCGACGATGCCCGCGAACCCGGCCAGAAGGGCGCAAATCACGAAGACGCTCATCCGGTCGCGGTTTACGGGTATGCCCGAGAGGCGGGCGCTCTGGCTGTTGCCGCCGATGGCGTAAATGGCGCGTCCTGACCGCGACGTCACGAGCATGATAGTCAGCAAAGCCACAATGGCCAGCATGAACGACACGGGGATGTACCAGCCGCGTGTGCCGCCCAGGTAGGCGAACCGGGCGGGAAACCCGCCCACGGGCGCGCCCTTCGTGAGCACCAATGCCGCGCCCCGCGCCATCATCATCATGCCGAGAGTCGAGATGAACGAAGGAATACGCCCATAGGCCGTCAGGAATCCGCTGATGACCCCGCATAAGGTGGCCGCGGCAAGACCGGCAACGATGCCCGTGGTAACGGCGCCAGGAAGCCCGCGTTCTTCGAGGGCGTTCATGGTCTTGCCGCAGACCACGCCGCTGAGAGCGGCCACGCTGCCGACCGAGAGATCGATGCCGCCGGTGAGTATCACCAGCGTCTCGCCCGAAGCCATGATCCCGAACACGGGCGTGCGGTAGGCAACCTTCTTGATGTTGCCGGGTTTGCGGAAATTCGGGAAGACCGCCGCAATGACGATGCACAGGGCCGCAAGAATCACTAGCGGCGAATGTTTGGCCAGGAATCGTTTCATATGGCTTCTTATTTCAACGGCAGCGTAACGGGCTTTCCTTCCTTGGCGGACAGATCCGCCGCAAAACAGACTTCGTGGGTACGGTACGCATCGGCCACGTTGCAGTGGGACTCCTTGTTCGTCTCGATACACGCGAGCAGATGGGCTACCTCATGGGAAAACGGGTGATGAGTCACGTCGCCGCTGTCAGGCAGCACCGTGGGGATCTGCGCCCAACCCGTCTGCCCGGGGAACTTCTTCTTCGAGAAGAGCAGGTTGTTTTTGATCGTGCCGAGCGTGCCCACGAGGTTGATATTGAACACGTAGGGTTGAGTGCACTCGATGCACGAGGCCACTTTGCCGACGCGGCCGTCGGCGAACTTGCACATCGTGCACGTCGTGGGGTCGTACTCGTATTCTTTGAAGTCCGACCCTTTGCCGAAGGTCGAATATTGATAGACTTCGGCGATCTCGCCGCCCATGAACCATCGCAACCCGTCCATGGCATGGCACCCCGCCGCCAGAAGCGAACTGCCCCCGATCTCCTTCTTGACGTTCCAGGAATAGAGTTTGTACCAGGGCCCGACGCCGTGAAAATAGTCCACTTCCCCCAAGAACACGTTTCCGATGGCATTATCGGCGATAAGGGCTTTGATGATTTCGTAGAGTGGATTCCAGCGTAGCACGAAGCTGACCACCGATTTCACGCCCGCCTTTGCCACCGCGTCGCGGATCGCACGGCAGTTCTCGAGGGAGATCGCCATTGGCTTTTCGAGGACGAGATGCTTGCCGGCCTGGACCGCCGCGACGGCGTGGTCCTTGTGCACGTGGGGAGGCGAGGCGACCACCACGATGTCGATATCATCACGACCGGCCATCTTTTCGTAGTCCGTATAGATGTCGCACGAAACGCCGAATTCCTGTGCCTTGGCGGCGGCGCCCTCTTTCGTCCGCGAGCACAGGGCGCGCAGTTCGGTTTTCGGATTTGTCATGAATGCTCGAATGTACTCTCCGGCAACCCAGCCGCTCCCAATGATCGCTGCTCCGAGTGTGTTCATCGTCTTTGTACTCCCTGGCACGGTTTCGCGCCGCGCCCGCTTTTCTTACCCTGCCGCCTCCTGGGCAGGGACACATCACAATGGGGGTAGTCCTGCGCCGGCGCGTCCGGAACAAGGCCCCCGGCCACACGCCACCGGCCGCAGCCCCCGTTTCTGGAGCGATCGCGGCAGGATCCCTCCATCGTTCCGGCGGCTACATCCCCATAGACAACCTATTGTAGCCCCCTGGCCGAACTGGCGCAAAACGGGAGTCGCGGCCGTGTGGCAGCCCGTTTCATGTTCGCCGTTGAATGGCCGGAACGTGAATGGTCATTCCGGCGGAGAGCCGGATGCATTCCGCTCGATGAAAGCACACACGAATTCCGCTACGGCCTTTGGCGCCTGTATCAGCATGAGGTGAGACGCGCCCGTGACCCACGCGAGCTGGATATTCGGCCGCTCGGGAATCTGCAACGTCTCGCGGGGCGGCCGCGGCTTCCCGCGATCGCCCCAAACCTCCAGGATTGGGACTTTCGAGCGCATCAGACAGTCATAGCCGTTCCAGCGGCGCCAGATAGCCGCGATAGCAGCCATTTGCGCATCCGAGAGATGCGCGCGCCCCCGGGCACGGTACGCTTCATACTCGCTTCTCTGCGATGGAGTAAGTTCTCCGGTGACCTCATTCGCAAAGGCTGTTTTGGCCACGGTATGGTGGGTCCACCCCTCCATTGCGATGACGCCGGCGAGCCCGGGAATCTCGCGCCCCGCAATCTCGACGGCGATCATGCCGCCGATACTGTGGCCGCCTATGTAGAAGTGCTCGAGACCCAAAGCCTCCACAACCCACAACACATCGCCGGCGAGTTGCTCGATGGAAAGATCCAGCGTGGGCGGAACATTGCCGCCCTGCCAGCAGAGCTCAATCACCACGAGGGGAAGGTCTCCCGGCAGCTCGGCGATAAGTGCCGCAAACCCGTCAAAGGTCCCCCAAGTCCCGGGTATCAGCACCAGCACGGGTCCGTCGCCCTTCCGTTGGCGGCAGTTCATGTGCTTCCCGTCCGGAAGCGTGAAGACTCTTTTTTCGAAGGGCGCCGGCTCCTGGACACGTTCGGGGACGGATGCGTGTTCCTCGGCGGCAGCGCACAATATCACCAGGCCGGATAAAGCCGCCAACCCTACAATGGCAACGACAGAAACGTGTTTGTCCATCCGGGTCCTCATTTCTTCTGAATGCACGCTCATGGCGGAGACGCACACGATCATAGCACTATGGCCAGCGGGATCGAAGCCGTCTACTGCCTGTCGCGCAACCGGCCGCGGGGAGCACAAGAGAGACCGACAGGACCTCGCGCGCCCGTTGGCCTCGCCAGACCGGTATCGTTGAAAGAGCCGTTTTGGCGGCTCCGGGGATATTGCTATGGTCCCCTGGGAAGTAACGCGCTAGAACACCCGGCGGGCGTATGGGATTTTCCGAACGGAAAGGGCGACGGCAAAACTCGCGGCCAATGCTATGGGCGACAAGACGACGAATTTCGCGAGGGGCGGCAGCGCCCAGTCACGAAACACAATGCTCACCGCAACCACGATAGGCGGATGGAAAACATACAAGGCATAGGCGGCGCCGGCCAGTTCCCGCTCGATTCTGCCGGCTGTGTTCCATTTTACTCGCATGATGCCCAACAACGCTGCAATGATGGCGATGCCGGTGGCCTGTTCCCAGAAGGCATAGGCAAAGGACTGCCAATGCGGCCCGCCCAAGAAGGGCGCTACCTCGCCCGACACCGCGCCTCCGGCCAGGAACAGCGCTGGAAAACCAGCCAGCACCATTGCCCCGGCGAACAGAAGCCAGCGTTTGGCCTGCTGGAATGCGATGGGCTCACGCAGCCCGTTGCGCGCGGCTAGTATCCCGAGCGTGAACAGCGCAATGTACTGGGAGAAATGCGCCACGTTGAATCCCACTACGGGCAGGGCGCGGCCGACAGGGAACTCGAGGCGCACCAGAAACGTGACAAAGCTCAGGCACAGGATGAACGTCGCGATGTGGGCATCTTTCAACGCAAACGGTCTCTCGTCAATGCCTGCTCGCAGCCCGTCGAACGCCTGACGGGCGGCCGCATACAGCACGCTGAAACAGCCCAACGCAACCAAGAACCACATCGCGCCGACGCCGCGCCCATAACCGTTGCGCAAGATATCGAGAAACGAGAGATGCGCCGGTTTCCAGGATTGCGCGAAGTACCACGTCAACGGTTCGAGAAAAAAGATATACAGGACCAGCGGAATGCCCAGCCGGACTAGGCGCTCCTCAAGAAAGCGCCCCGTTCCCTTTCGCTCGAGGGTGCCATACGTGAAATAGCCCGATATCAGGAAGAACATGCCCATAAAGAAGGACTGGCATGTGGCTGTGAAAAGCGTCAGGAAATAACTCGCAGGAAACTCCGCTTTCGTCTCGATATAGGCCCAAGACCCCACTGCCCCGTAGGTTACGGACAGGTGAAACAGCACTACCAGCGACGACAGGATGATCCGGATATTGTCAATATAAACGAGGCGCGGGGTTGCACCCGCCCCGCCACTTGCTTCTGCCCCTCCGGCTTCGCTTGAGGACTGCATGAACGTTCCCCCTAAAAACCGCTGATGGCATGCTGTTGGTGTAGCAGATGCCGACCCGATTCCTGCCGCGTAAGGCTACTGGATGCGCCAATGGCCGTTCAAGAACGAGGCTGAACGGAGAGGGGGGCCCGGGAGCCGTCACGCGCGTTGGCGGGCGCGCCGCCGCCCGTATCACTCTGGCACAAGCGCGAGGGCGTTCTTGAAATAGATCTTGTCCAGCACGGCGCGGTCCAGCCCCAGCCCGTTCAGAAACTCCTGGTGCTGGTTATCGAAATAGTCGCGGCCATACAGGACGCGGTCCTGGAACTCGATGAGGAATTCCCTGGCGAATTCGGGGTCGCGCGACATGGCCCGTATGCCGGAACCCGCCGACAGGTCGCAATACAGATTTGGATTCGCGCGCAACGCATCGAGCAGCTTTCCGCCCGGCGCGACCTTCCCGTCAGGGTACGCGACCTTGTCGAATTGGTCGTCGCCCGAAATGTGTGCCCAGAATCCCGGGGCATGGCCCAGGAACACCGTTTCCGGACATGCCCGGACCGCCCGTTCGAACGCGTCGAAACCGCCGCCGTACCACCAGTCGGGCCGCGGATACTTCCGGCCGTGGGCAAAAGGATAGTCGATATGCACCGTCACCGGCAGGCTCTTCTCGCCGCAGAACCGGTATAGCCGGAGCGCGTCGAGGTCGTCGTACATCATCCGCACCTTCAGCTCGCCGTATAGCCGCACCCCGTAAATCTCGATGGCGGCGTGCAATCGGTCGATGGCGTCGGGACGCCGCGGGTCGGGCGCATAGCCGGGCACGAAGCGGTCCGGGGCCCGCTCGATATAACTCAACACGCGGGTAAACGGCATGGGACCGTCCGGCCCGGTCCGCACCGAGGCATGGTTGTAGCTGGGGTCGTACTCGTTCTCCGGCGCCTCCCACGTCAGCAGCCACGTCTTCGTGATGCCGTACCGGTCCATGTTCGCGAGGAACTTGTCGAGATTGTGTCCGTGCCAGTCGGGATGGTTATGGCAGTCGATTATCATTGCGTGAAATGCACCTCCGCTATACGTTGAACCGGATCAACATGATGTCGCCGTCTTGAACGATGTAATCCTTGCCCTCGAGCCGCAGGTGTCCCGCTTCCTTCGCCTTCGCCATGGAACCGGCCGCGACGAAATCGTCGTAGTGCGTCACCTCGGCGCGAATGAAGCCCCGGGCCAAATCGCTGTGGATGACCCCTGCCGCGTCCTGCGCGCGGGTACCCTTCCGAATGGTCCACGCGCGCACTTCCGGCTCAGCCGCGGTCAGGAAGCTGATGAGCCCGAGCATCGCATAGGCGCTCTTGAGAAACCGGAGCCGCGACTCCTCGCCCAGCCCCAGCCCGGCCCGGAACGGGGCCCGCTCGTCCTCGGGCAACTGGCTCACTTCCATCTCCATGGCGCCGCACAGCTCGACAAGTGTCTGGCCCGCCTCCTGCGCATAGGCGCGGAGGCCCGAAGGGTCGTCTGAGCCGATCGTTTCGTCTCCGTAGTTCCCGAGCAACATGAGAGGTTTCCGCGACAGGAAACCGAACCCAGCGATTTCCTTTTCTTCTTGCGGGTTCAGGCCGAGCGTGCGGAGGGGTTTCCCCGCTTCGATATGGGCCCTGCACCGGGCCAGCAACTCGTATTGCCGGTCTTTCTTGTTCTCCTTTTCCATCCGCTCCAAGCGCCGCTCGAGGATGATGAGATCATCGAACTGCATCTCCTCCTCGAGGGTCCGGCAATCCCTCACGGGGTCCACGCTACCCAGCGGATGCATCACGTTTTCATTGGCAAACGCGCGCACGACATGCACGAGGGCTTCCACCTGCCGCAACGCCGTCAGCGACGCGGCGCTCAGAGCCTTCTCTTCGCCCGCCGCCTCGTCGGGCGCGATGTCCACAAACTGAAACTCCGCGTAGGTGACCTTCTTGGGTTTATGGAGCGCCGCCAGCTTGTCGACCCGCTCATCCGGCACCTTCAACACGGCGAGGTTGGCTTCGCGGCTTCCGAACGCCCCCACCTCGGCATGCGCGCCCGTAAGCGAATTGAACACGGTGGTCTTGCCCGAGCGGGCAAACCCGATAATTCCGACCTTCATGGAACACCCTTTCCCCGAATATGCAGAACGGAGATGCCGGCGCGCGTCACACCATTTCGCAGCCGCCAGTCCCCGGCTCCGGGTTATGGTAACAAGCCCGCCTGTAGCAGAGCAAAGAACCGCGCTTGCCGGGTACGCGCCGGCGAAAGCGGGGATGGCTGAAGGCGAATCAAACATCGTCATCCCGTAATCGCCCAGGTTTGTCGCCGTCAGCCCCGGAGCGTGGCGTCCAATTGTCCGAAACGGGGCAGTCCTCATCGCTTGAAATACGCTCAGACGGAACAGCAGGGAGAGCGGTGAACACGTCCAGCGTTGCTGCCGCTTGAAACAGGAAGCTGCGCGTGAAACAATCCTGTATGAAGAGGGAAAAGAGAGCTTCCGGCCGGGGAGGGGGGAAAGGTGTGTACGGGAGAGACTGGGCCTGGATGAATTCGCGTGCCATATGACGGACGAAAGAAACTCCTATGTTGCGTTAATCCGCGGCGTTGAGCATGTCGCCCTCGTCGGCAGGTATCTCATTGTGGGCGTCATGGCCGTGCTGTTTCTCCTGGGGTACGTCAAAGGAAATTACTTTGACGGCAGTATCATAGTCTCGGTCGCCCTGCTCCACAGTGTTTTCGCGCATTGGGCGCTCTGGAAAGGCCGCTGCGAACTCTTCGTCTCGCGCGCTAATTTCTTGGTTTACTTGATTGAGTTTTCCGTGATTGTGTCCTTTTCGGGCGCCGATGAGAGCCCGGGCTTTGTTCTTTACATCATTTTTCTGATTGGTTTCAGCGCGTACCGGCGGGATCTGCGCGCCATCATGCTGGCGGCGGTTGCGTGTTGCGTGGCGTTCACCATTGTATTGCTCGTTGAACTGCGCCTTGTTGGACTGTCCAACACCCTTGGTGAACTGGTTTTCAAGCAGTTGTCGATTCTGGTTGCCGGGTGGCTTGTCGGCAACCTCAGCCATCGTCTCCTGCGGGTCGAGGAACAATCGTTCAGCCAGTCCCAGCGTCTGGCCGCCTCGGAGGCGACCTTGCGCACCATCTTCGATCATGCGGCGGACCCGATCCTTGTGTTTGATGACAACGAGTTGGTTGTCGATGCCAACGACGGCGCCTGCGACTATTTCAACGCGACTCGGGAAGAAATCGTAGGGCAGCGGATGCGCGCTTTTCTGTTTGATGATGGCACCATTCCCCAGAAACTCGCTTTAGTGCGCAGAAGAGGGCTCTTTCACGGGGAACAGTTGATGGTCAGCAAGGACGGAGAGGAACGCGCTGTTGATATCATCATGCGCTCGTTTGCCCAGGACAACAAGGAGTTTTACGTTGCCCTGATTCACGACATTACGCCCCAGAAGGAACTGCAGGAAGCCACCCGTCAGGCCAACGCGCGCCTTGAGCGGCTCAACCGGGAATTGCGCCACGTCGATGAGTTGCGCACGGGTTTCATGGGGGCCGTCTCCCAGAAGCTGAGGTCACCGCTGTCGGCCGTTCTTGGTTTTATCGAGATGCTGCTTCAGGAAGAACTCGGCGACCTGAACAATGACCAACGAAAAGCGCTGCAAACATGCCGGCGCGGGACACTTCGCGCGTTCCGCATTATTGACGAGGTCCTGGGATTGCGGCAAGGCGGCGAACCCGACAAGACCGCCGTTGCTTTTTCGCAGCAGCAGCGCCCGTCTCGCTCGCGGGGCGCTCGCGAGGAATCGCCTTCACCAGAGGCGCCGGGACAGGAGCAAGCCGGCCCTCACAAGGTCGGCTGAACCCACAGGGCCATCTGGTCCTCTTCCGCGAGATTTGCCATGGCGGACACTTTCTCGGGTGGCGGGAGGGGCATCTCGAACTCGCGGGTATGGTTGGCATACCGTCCCGCCAGCACAAGATGCCGGAACTCCTGGGCGGTCTGAAACGGCTCGCAGGTCTCGAGCCAGAATTTGTTCATGAAGTTCAAGCCGTGCGCATCGGAAGCGTAAATCTCCGCCATGTTCTGTTGCTGGGCATAGGCCCGGGCAGCGGCCGCGTGTTCTTCACTGCCATGGTTGCAGGTCAGCACCTCGACCGCATCGGCCAGCCGGCAATAGTCCGGAAGCGTGCGTGACCAGCGAAAAGGGTGGGCGACAACCGTGAGAAGACCGTCCGCGCACGCCTGTCCGAATACGTCGCTGGGAGTCTGCAATCGCTCGTACACGGGCTCGTTGGCTCCCAGCACAAGGATGTGGATTTCGTCGGTGAGCGAGATCTCAATTCCGGGGAATATCTTCACCCGCTCGGCCAATTCCTGGAGACCGGCCAATTCCGTCTTGGGCCAGACACGGTCGTGCTCGGTGATGAAGAGGGCGTCATAACCGCTGGCGTCCGCCATCGCGACCAGTTCACGGGGGGGAATTCGCGAACACACGGAATACTTCTCCGAGTGGGCATGGACCTCGACCTTCATCGTTTTGGAGAATCCGGCGCCGGGAAATCTATCTATCATTGCAAGTCCGTTCTAAGCGGGGATTCGCTGCGCGCCCGCCAATTCCGCACACCAAGTATACCATGAATCCCGGATATCATTTCGGAGAGCCCCAGCCGCGGCTCTCTGCTATGCGCTTCACGCCAACTTTGCCTCCTCTCGCCTTGTTTCGGCGATAACACTTCTCCGAAGTCCCGGATTCCCGGGGGCGAAAACCCCCGCGCTGTTTCGGCCGTTCACTTTCCGCCGTCTTGCGAGAACCGCAGCTCCCGTGCCGGCGAGCCGATTAAATGGACGCATGGCGCGCCACAACATTCAATTCTGATGGGCATCACTATGTTTCCCTCCTTGGATTTCGTGATTTCGGGGGGAGAAGCGGGGCGCACACGCCACGGGTAGGGGGGTGGATGCTGGCAAGGGCAAGGGGATGTGTCACGAAACGCTAATGCAACGCCATCTTGTCGGTTTTCTCACATTCTTGACAGGGAATGCCGTGGTCTTCAACACCTCGTCATCCGCCGGGACCGGGTTTTGACGCGCGCGGCTATTCTTCGCCTTGGCCGAGCCCGTGCCGTGGGGCGTAGTGCAGGCCGAAGCCAGCGATCATGGGACAGGCGCGGGCGTCGGTAATCGTCAGGCGCACTTTTGGGGTGGTGACCTCGGGAAACCGCTCGAGTTTCTTGTGGCCGATAGTGGTGCCTTTCACGATTTCCTTCCAGGCGCCGTCCTGCCACGCCTCGATGGTGTAGCCGCGGACGCGTTCGCCGAGAGGGATGTATTCCTGGACGCGCGTGACGTTGAATGTTGCGGGCGCGCCCAGGTCGACCTCGAGCGAGGCCGTGAGCGTGCCGTCATCAGTCGCCCAATACGTTTCGATATCACCGTCGAGAGCATTGGCGGCCGCGAAGGCGTGCCCGCCGTTGCGGACGTTGCTGGCGGCGGCCGTCTTACCAGCGGCGAAATCGGTGGCGAAGGTCTCATCGAGCACGGCCCGCCATTCCTTGAGGCGCTGGATGTCCAGGTCGCCGAACAGGCCTTTGTCGTTGGGCGGGACGTTGAGGAGAAGTCCGCTGTTGCGGCCCACCGAACGGTAGTAGATGTCGAGGAGGTGGTCGAGGCTCTTGACCTTGTCGTCCTGTTGCTTGTGCCAGAACCATCCCGGCCGGATCGAGACGTCGCACTCGGCGGGATACCAGACCTCGCTGCCGTTGCGGGTCTGTACGCTGGATTCGTCTTCGCGGGCGAACCCGTCCTCGTTGCCTACCCAGCGGATGTCGGGACCGCATATGGCGATGAGGGCTTTGGGCTGAAGTTCGCGGATCAGGCCGTAGTAACTCTGCCAGTCGTAGACGTGGCCTTTCCCGCCCGCGCCGTCAAACCACACCTCGGCGATGGCGCCGTAGCGGGTGAGCAATTCGGTGAGCTGATTGCGAAAATGTTCGTCATACGCGGCGTTGTCGGCGTACTTCGGCTCGTGGCGGTCCCAAGGCGATAAATAGAAACCGACCTTGAGGCCGTGTTTGCGGCACGCATCGACAAACTCGCGCACGAGGTCCCCCTTGCCGTCTTTCCATGCGGCGTTCGAGATGTCGTGGTCCGTGTAGTCGCTCGGAAACAGACAGAACCCGTCGTGGTGCTTCGTGGTCAGGATCACCAGCTTGAAACCGGCTTCCTTGGCCACACGCGCCCATTGTTCGCAATCCAATTGGGCGGGATTGAAGATCTTGGGATCTTCAGTGCCTTCGCCCCACTCGCGGTCCGTGAACGCGTTCACCGTGAAATGAACGAACATGGACAATTCGTCGCGCTGCCACGCGAGCTGTTCCGGCGTGGGCAACGGCGGGCAGGGGGCAGGCGGGTCTGCCGCGAAGGCCCCGGGCACCGCGCCCACCAGAGCCATTGAACCAACGAGTAAAAGGGTGCTGTTCCGCATCGATAGTGCTCCTATTGGTGTTGCGCCACCGTATCGCGGCCAATTATCGCAGGCCGACGCCGCGCGAACAAATCGTTGGAGAAGTCACGGATCTCCGGAGTGGAGACCTTCGGTCGTAGGAGTGGCGTGGTCAGGAGACCGCGCCACAGCGTTGACCGCGCCACAGCGGAGGCGTCTGTGTTGTACTCGCAATGGAAGGCCGGTTTTCCAACCGGCCACTTGATTCCCGCAGGCCGCGCGCACGCGTGAGATTTCAGGCCGGTTCTTTGCGTGAACACCGGCGTTCACATGTGCGCATACGTGCGAGTACGATATGGAGTCACGCCGTGGAGGCGCGCATTTGGCAAAACTCAGGGGCGGAACGGGTCGCGGAGAGGGGAATGACGGTCATGGCGAGGATCACGAACAATCAAGATGCGTACGGGCGCCTGATCCACGACTACTATAACGGCTGCCGCGGACTCGAGATTGACGAACGGGGCGACGGCTACATTGCGGTTGGCTCGACGCCGGGCGTGTACTTTGCCGAATACAAGGACTGGCCGCCTTTCGAGCGCAGGGCCATTCAGCACGCCAAGGGCCGGGTGCTCGACGTGGGATGCGGCGCGGGACGCGTCGCCTTGTACCTGCAGCAGCGGGGTTGCGAGGTCATTGGCATTGATGTGTCGCCGCTGGCCATTGCGACGTGCCGTAAGCGGGGCGTCAGACGGGCCAAGGTCATGAGTGCTACGGATGTCTCGCCGCGATTGGGCCGGTTTAGGACGATTGTCATGTATGGCAACAACTTCGGGTTGTGCGCCAGTGCCCGGCGGGCGCGGTGGCTGCTTCGCCGTTTTCATACGATGACGACGGACGATGCGAAGATTCTGGCAGCCAGCAACGACATCTACCAGACCGATGACCCGGCGCACCTGGCGTACCAGAGACACAACCGGGCGCGCGGCCGCATGTCGGGCCAGATCCGGCTCCGAATCCGATACCGCACGTACGCCACGCCGTGGTTTGACTACCTGATGGTGTCGCCCGATGAAATGGCGATGCTGGCCGAGAGCGCGGGATGGCGGCTGGCCGGGACCGTCCACGATAACGGCCCGTTGTACGCCGGAGTGCTCGAGAAGGCCCCGCGTTCGGGCTGAGCAACGCCCCTACCCCTCCACATCGTTGAGGCCAATGGGCCTCCTGTTTCAACAACCACGCCCGCAGTGCGTCTCGCGTCATTTGCCGTGCCGGCACTGCGTTTCGAGGGAAGTTCAATGAAAAACGAAAACAGCGAAAACGGCCGGAGCCAAAACGGTTCCCGGAGCGGTCTTTACATATTGAAAGCCTTATCCCAGGCTGCGGCGCTCATCAACCTCGGCAGCATGCCCATGGGGAGCGCGTCGGCGCCGCTTGTCCTGTGGCTTCTCGATAACGAGCGCGAGATTGTTTCCCAAAGGCAGGGGGAACGTGGCGGCTGACCATGTGCGCGCCGTTACGGGCGCCATGCGACGGGTTCTTCGCGGACGTGGACCTCTCTGCCCGCGAACAGCAGCATGAGGTCAGGGAGGTCGAAGCGTTCGAGCACGCCGTGGAGCATGGATGCCGGCGTGAACGACATGTTGTACAACTCCGTGCGCGCAATTGCCTCGAACGAGGGGATCAGATTCTCGATATCAACGGTTTCGAGCGAGGTATCCAGCGCGGCGGCCAGGTAGGCCCAAAGGGCGGGTTGGAGACCGCAGGCGCGTATGCCCAGACGCTTGAATGGCGGGGTTTCGCGCAGGTACTGGGCGGCGCGGAGCACGTCGTACACCCGCATGCCCAACAACGATTCGCCGATGCAGTAGGCGTCATAGGCCAGCCGGTTCTCGGTATGGTAGTGCAGCCCCGGAAGGCCTTGTTCATGGGGGTTGATGGTTACCGACGCAACGGCGCCCGTGCCGCGGACATCAAACACGAACAGCGCCTTGCCGGCATCGAGCAGTTCCTGGGCCGATTCGATGTGGAGGCCGAGCGCATTGGTCCCGCCCGGGGCAAGATAAATGATCGCCTCCGAGGGCGAAACGTCCGGCCGGTGCAGCAGGCATCCCGCGACCATCACGTTGCGTTCGCTGATGAAGAACACCGAGTGTGCAAGCACGCCGCTGACGGTCTGTGTCTTGATCGTTCGCGGATAGAGCCGCTCGGGGGACTCGATCCGTTCGCGTATGGCCAGCGTATCGATGACCGAATTGCGCAGGGTGGCGGCGTCCGGCGGCGCCTGCCGCTCGGGAATGATGGCGAGATTCAGATGGAAGGGGGTGAGCGCGCCGGGCAGTTCTGTCAACACATGCCCTTTGCTCGTGCACCAGAGCTCGGAATCGGGCGACGTCGGGATGCTGTCGTCCGGCGCCGTCTTGAAATCGGGTTCAGCGCCCATGAGATGGCTGCGAAACCAGTTTACAGCGGCTTCGCGCAATTCCCGGCAGTAGCTGTGGGTACCCGGCGCGAATACGCAGTCGACATGGTCTTCGCGGCCCAGGATACGGTAGAACGCGCGGAGCCGTTCGTGTGTGATGACCGTGCCCTCGGGCGTGAAAAAGTCTGACGCCACCGCGCCAATCAGCAGCGGGCGGGGCGCGAACGGCAAGAACATGTCGTCAAAATTGATGCCGTCGCGGGTCATGGCGAACTGGAGCTGCTCGGCGTCCTGGGCTTGGCCCGTGACGTAATAATGCTCGCGCGAAGTGACGTACGTGCAGGGGACCGCCGCCTTGACTCGTTCGTCGCCTGCCATGCACAGGAGGGTAGTCTGGGTGCCTCCTCCCGAATTGCCCGTGGCGCCGAGCCGCGACGGGTCCACTTCGGTACGCGAGGCGAGGTAGTCGAGGCCGCGCATGGCGTCGAAAAGGAAGTAGCGGGCGATGTTGGTGCCTGTCAGTACGCATTGCAGGCCCTGATACGAGTGTTCGGTGGTGCCCCAGGGTATGGGCATGGCGCCCGTGCTGGGGTCGTAATGGGTGACGCGCTCGCCTTGGCCCGTGGGGTCGATGGCCAGTACCACGAACCCGTTGATGGCGAGGTCGTGGCATACCCGCTGGTATTCAGGATAGGCCTTGGCCTCGCGGGCGTGTCCACACAAGAACAGCACGGCGGGGGCTTCTTTGGCCAGTTTGCCGGGCACGTAAAGCAGCGAGGTCACATAGACCTTTGGCTGGCTTTCGTAGATGATTTTCTCGATGGCGTAGCCGTCACGCCGCACCACCCCGCTCGATTTCGGATTCAGGGGTTCCTCGGTCTGGGGAATGCCGCCCAGAGAATCCAGAAACGTCTGGCGGACCCTGCGAGCCCGGTCGCGGACCTCGTCGGCCGTGGTGATGGCCTCTTTCGCGCGGATATGAGCCCAGACCGCGTTGAGGTTGCGGTCACGCAAATGCTCATAAAGCTGCAGCTGGACGTTACAGCACCCGTCCAGGTAGGGCTCGAACGCCTTCATGACTCAGCTCCCCCGTTGGCGGCCGCGCGGGCCGTTTCCGTTTCTCTTTTTGCCCCTGGTTTCAGGCCAGTTGAACCATGGGGATCGCTTCATCGATGAGCATGATGGGGATATCGTCTCGAATGGGGTACATGTACGCTTTGTCCTCGCGCACCAACCCGCCGTCGATCTTCTCCTCGACCTTCTCTCCCGCGCGATTCTTGAGCGAGCCCGCCTCGATGGCCGCATTGGCCTTGTCGATAAGGCTTTGGTCCGCCAGCGTCACCTTGGTCTTGTTCTCGGGGCACACCAATATGTCCAGCAATTCCTGGTCAACCATGAACCGGTTCTCCTCCTCTTGTGGCCGAATCGGTGCCATTTTAGCGGAAGCGGGCACTAAGTCCAATGTGGACCGCGCATACATGGCGGGGCCCTTGGCCGGGAGCAAAGAACCGGCCTTGGCGCGGCTCGCGGCGGGGGGCCGGGACTCTGCCCGAAGAGGGAGGCAGGAGATTGGGTGGCTGGTGCGCGGCCGTGCGAAACGGAGACCCCGGCAGCGTCAGGCGCGACGCCGCCGGGGTTGCACAGGGGGGACTCTATGCTTCTCGCGCTCTCCTATACTCGCCGGTGGTGACATCGGCCGGGTAGGCTTCGAGTCCCATCTCGCTCTTGTCGAGGCCGAGGTACTCTTCGTCGAGGGATACGCGCAGGCCGACGAGGGCCTTGGTAATGATCCAGAAGCCGGCCGAGACGGCTATTGTGAAGACGGCTACCGCCACGATGCCCACAGCCTGAATACCCAGTTGTTTAGGGCCGCCGCCGTGGAAGAGGCCTGCCATGTTATCCTGGACCGAGGGATTCGCGAACAGGCCGACTGCAAGGACGCCCCAGGCGCCATTCACGAGATGGACCGAGGTCGCGCCGACCGGGTCGTCGATATGGAGTTTGTCGAAAGCGATGACCGACTCGACGACGAGGACACCGGCGATTAGCCCGATGAAGACGCTATCGGTGATGCTGACGACGGCGCAGGGGGCGGTGACGGCGACGAGGCCCGCCAGCGAACCGTTGACGATCATGCTAAGGTCAGGGGCGCCGATGCGGACCCAGGCGTAGGCGGTCGCGGCCGTTACAGCGGCCGCGGCGGCCATCGCGGTGGTGGCTGCGATCCGGGCGGCGTCCATATTGGCGGCCATGGCGCTTCCGGGGTTGAATCCGAACCAGCCGAGCCAGAGTATCAGAGCGCCCAAGGTTGCGAGGGCCATGCTGTGTCCAGGGATGGCGTTGATGCTGCCGTCTTTGCCGTATTTGCCGATCCGTGGTCCAAGGAAAAGGATGCCAGTGAGGGCGGCACAGCCGCCAACGCTATGCACGACCGCCGAACCCGCGAAATCGTGGAAACCAATGCCGGCCAGCCACCCGCCGCCCCAGATCCAATGTCCGGTTACGGGATACATGAAGGCGACGAGCAGGGCCGCGAACACGATGTACGCCTGGAACTTGATACGTTCGGCGACGGCGCCGGACACGATGGTTGCAGCCGTCGCGGAGAACATCAGCTGGAACAAGAACTTGGCTTCGAGGGGCACGCCGGTCCATGCGAGGGATGAAAAGATGCCCTGATAGCCTGTGGCGTCCGTGAGGGGGCTGTTGTCGGGGCCGGCCAGGAAGAAGCCCTTCAAGCCGAGCAGCGCCGAGCCGTCGCCAAACATAAGCGCGAAGCCGGTCGCCCAGAACATGAGCGAGGCTATGGCTACCACGATGAAGTTTTTGGTGAGGATGTTCACGGCATTCTTGGAGCGGCAGAACCCCGATTCCACGAGAGCGAACCCGGCGTTCATGAAGAAGACCAGGAATCCCGTGATCAGTACCCACAGTATGTCCAGCAGGACCTTTGTCTGGTCTGCCTGGAGTGCGGCGCCGCTTTCGACGGCCATGGCCGGTGCGGCCAGCAGCAGGGCAGCCAGCGGGCATATAACGATTGCGAGGCTCCTGCGGACTTGTTCGAATTCACTTCTTTGCATGAGGGCAACTCCTTTCGAGGCGATGTGAGATTCCGAATTCGTTTGCGGCGGCCGTTGCGCAGCGGCAATCAGAGGATGGCGACATCGCCGGATTCCGCGGTGCGTATGCGGATCGCGTCATCAACTGCGCTCACAAAGATCTTGCCGTCCCCTATACGCCCGGTCGATGCGGCTTTTACGATGGCGTCCAAGACGCCTTGGAGCTTATCGTCGGGAATGACGAGCTCGAGTTTGATCTTGGGGAGGAACTCGACCACGTATTCGGCGCCGCGATACAGCTCTTTGTGTCCCTTTTGGCGCCCGAACCCTTTTACTTCGGTGACCGTAATGCCTTGGATGCCCACGGCTGACAAAGCCTCCTTGACTTCCTCCAGTTTGAAGGGTTTGACGATCGCTTCTACCTTTTTCACCGTGATGCCTTTCCCGAGGCGTTCTATGTCGAGCCTCTGCTGCGCCGAGCGCTTGCCCTTGCCTCGGCGGGACCTTCTCTTTAGAACGAAAACCGGGCGGGCATTGCCCGCGTACGCGTGGGGAAGCCGGGCCCGGCAGGAGTGGTATCAGCGAACCTCTCCCTTGTTGTGGGCGTCAGGCAAGGCTCGTGCCAATTCGTCACACTAAGAGCGCGATCGTCGTTAAGTGCTCTGATGAAAGGCTTTTGTGGGAGTCCTAGAGAGGAGCGAGCATGAGCCTTCGTGTACGGACGGCCTTCCGCTGCGTATGCTATGGTGGCGACGAACTACCAATATGTATGAATTGCAAGCTCGAGCGATGTGAGGGCAGGAAGTCCAGGCAAGGGGCCGGTGCCTGGAACTACAAATTGCTTCCGGGTCGGGATATTGCCCCGGAGATTAAATCGACATAGGCGTATTTCGGCCTAAAAAATTCACCTGTTGACATTATTGACTACGATACGTATACTATCGCTGAATCTGATGGGACGGCTTGGGGGCATGATGGTCACAGAATGGTTTATGAGAGCTAGAAGATCGGCCATTTGATGACTTCAAGTATTAGTCAAAGCATCACCTCTAAAACGCTTACGATGTTATTTGCATCGTCGGCGCGCACGACGGTTTTGCGGTTATTCCTTCTTGACCCCTCCCGGGCGTACTACCAGCGGCAGATTGAAAAGGCGACGGGTCTGGCGATTCGCGGCGTGCAGCGGGAACTGGAGCGTCTTTCGGAGATGGGTCTGCTGTACAAGCGCGTAGAAGGCAACCGCACCTATTACCAGGTCGACGTGCATTTCCCGTTGTTTCCCGAACTGCACGGAATGATCCTGAAAGTCTGTGATGATTTTGACCGTCTCCGGGCTTTTGCGGCGATGGAGCGCGGGGTGGTTTTGGCGTTTCTTGACGAGTCCGAATCGAACGCGCTGTTGGTGACGGAGAGTGCGACGCGCTTGAGCCGCAGCGTCCCGGGTCCTTACAGCGTTGACGTTATGCCCTCGGAGCAGTTTCTGGACCTGCTGGCCGGTTCGCCGGAGAAACTCGCGCCGTATCTTGTGGGCGGCGTGGATCTTCTTGGCCGGCGGGATGACCTCATCTGGCGGCGGATTGAATCGGCTGGATACAACGTAAGCAAGGGGAGAGGTGTCGCATAGCATGGAACACAGACACGAAATCCGGCAACTTTGTGAATCGTGGTGGGAGCATTTCGCTGCATCGGCGCCGGACGAACAGCCACGGTATGCGGAGGGTTTTCTGCGGTTGCTGGGGTGGCACGATTTTGAGCGGATTCATCCGCCGGGAACCTGCGTCTCGACCTCGGCCTCGTACCTGTTGGGCGCGGCAGGGCGGCCGAACCTGGTTGCGCATTTTCAGAAGCCGGGCTCGTTGCAGCCGCCCAGCATACTGGCGGAGCGCGGCCTCGACTTCTGCGATCCGACCCGCCACCTGGTCACGCTGACCAAGAGCCTCCGAGCCCGGTACGCATTCATATCGGATCTATTCCGGTTTTTTCTTTACGACACCCAGACTGAAGAACTGCTTCTTTGCAGCGATACACCGGCCGAGTTCGCGGGCGAGTTCGAAGAAACGCTGAGCTGTTCCGAGGTCGTCCGCGGCTCCCTCGAAGAACTGCGGCGTCCGCCTCGCAGCAACGTTGCGCGGCAACTGCGCGAGTGGTGCCGGCGATGGGAGAACGTTCTGGTTTCCGAGGGGCATGTCCGGGAAGAGACGGCTGGGCAGGCCCTTGACCGCATTCTGGTGCTTCGTTTTCTTACGGGCCACAACGTGCTTCGTCGTCCTGGGAGCATGATGCGGGGCCGGCTCAACGAGATCGTTGCCTTGGCGTGCACGAGGGGCGCTGCAGGCTGTGGGCGCGAATTGGTGCGGTTGTTCCGCGATCTTTGGGTTGAGCTGGGGGCCGAGATCTTCGCTCCTGAACCTTCCCTGGAACGCGCCTTGGAAGGGGAAACGATCACGCGGCCGTTACTTCAGGAGCTGCGTCTGCTGGCGCGGTCCAAGTTCACCATCCCCGTGATCCTGGAGAAGTTCAATTACGGCGAGGCTGCCGAGAAAGCGCGGGTGCGCATGGTGCCCGAGGAAGATGAGGACCGCTTGGCCTATCTTCACAAACAGACCAGCGCCAGCATCGAGGAAGCCCAAATCAAGGTGGATATCGAGGACGAGGGGTACCGCGCGATATTCTGGTGGATGGACCGTCTTGTTGCCCTTTACGAGCGGCTGGGCCGTGAATACGAAAACAAGGCCCTGCACGAACACGCGGGCAGCGATATCGACCTGTTTGCCTGGTCGGAAATAGACGCCGCGAAACCCACCACGGTGGCCGATCCCTATCGCCACGCTATTGAAAAGGGCATGGTGGTGATGTACGCGAGCTTGCGGCAGTACCGCACGGCACGATTGCTCCTGTACCTTCACCTCATTCACGCGCATGCGTCGCGCCGGCTCAAGTTTGACCGGTTCCCGAAGATGGAAGGCGTGCTGCAGAAACGCCCTTCGATGACCGAGGCCGACCGGCGCCGCCTGTTCAGTCCCGTGCAAAAGGACGAATGGAACGTGGGTTGACCGGCATCCGAAACCTCGGTTTTGCGGGTTCCTGTGTCGCTCAAAACGAGATATCCTGCGCGATAACGTCTCCGGGGGCGATATCGAAGGCTATCTCGCGGGTCTCCGCCGCGACGGGGTTTTCTTTCGGTGCGATATACACTTTGAGCGTGGCCGCGCCTGCGGCGATCCCCTCGAACCGGTAGCAGCCATCGGCATCGGCGTGCGCCTGGTACCCTTGAGTGCCTGATGCGGCGGCCACCTCAAGGCAGGCGCTCGACGCGTCGGGCGGGTTTTCTCCCACCGTTACGCGTCCTGACACGGCGGCCGTGCCGTCTTCGAAAACCAGGTCGAGCGAGGTCGTCTGCCCGGATACGACGATGGCCGTGCTTCGCGCCGACCTGCCGGTCGTGCCGAGGCTTGCCTGCACGTCCATCTCGCCGGGGGCCAGGCCCGTGAGACGGAATCCGCCGGTTTCGTCCAGGTTTGTATGGAAGTACACGAAGTCGGGCCGGTCTTTGTACCGCGCGTGAACTCCGGCCCTGGAAAGGTCTTGGCCCGGCGCGACGATTCGTCCTTCGAGGACCCCCGGCTCGGGAAGCGTTAACATGACCGGCTGCGAGTAGTCCGTCAGGGGAGCGATGGCGGGCCCGAAGGGGGGAGCGTATGCCGCGATGGCATTGATTCCGAAAGGCAGGAAATCGATGCGGAATGCGCCGTTCGCATCCGTTTGCGATAACGCCTGTTGCTTCACAAAGAGCATCGAGACGCCGATGCCGGGAAGAAAGACAAACGCGTCCCGCACGGGGTTGCCGCCGGGGTCCACAACTTTGCCGATGACCGGCACGGCCTGCTCGAGGGCGAGATCGACCTCGACGGCATCGTGCTCCACGACCGTGACGGCCTGGAACGACGCGGCATACCCGTCTGCCCGTGCGGTCACAGTGACGGGACCCGCGTACACGCCGGTGATTTCGAATGCGCCGGACGTGTCCTGAAAGGCCCGCGCATTTTGGAGGAGTTCGGGCTTGAACGCGTCGTGCGCGCCGTTGATGAAGCAGACTTCGAACGCGGGAATGGGCTTGCCGCTTTTCGCGTCGGTGACGCGTCCGCGAATGGCGCCTTTGCCCTGCAACACGATCTCGACGTCCGCGGTTCCGGCCGCCACGCCTGCCTTTCCGCCGAAGGTGTATTCCATGTGGTCCGTGTTGAGATGATAGGCGCCTTCTTCGAGTCCCGTTATGAGAAACCGCCCGTTCTTATCGGTATGCGCGGTCTCATTCTTCGGGCCGTACGCCGATACCCGCACGCCGGATATCGGTTTTCCCGACGTATCGACGACAATGCCCGAGATCGCCAACCCGCCCTTTTCGCCATAAACGAGCCGCAACCCGCGGAGTTGCTGGCCCGTGCTCAGTTCAAACGTTGCCGCAACATCGCCCGTGGACCAGCCGGTAACCCCGGGCGGCGTCAGCCCCAGCTCGTAGGAACCCGGAACCAGGCCCGCGACCGTGAACGTCCCATTCGCCGCCGTCTTGTATTCGGCGCTTACCGGAGGGAAGAAGGGCGATTCCGGCGCGCGCAAATGCAGTACGAGGTCCCTCGCGGGCCGTCCCTGGGCATCGATAGCTGTCCCTGAGACGGACGCCGTGCGGGGTATGTTGAGCGTGATCGTAATGCCGTCTACGCCGGCGGCCGGCAGGGACAGCCCTTCCAGGGTTTCGCCCAGCATGCCGTCCGTATAGGCGCGCACGTATAAGTCATTCGAGGGTGCCTCGAGATACACGTCAAAAGCCCCATTGGCATCGGTCTCGGAACTCCCGGGATTTGGGTACTCCTTGGTTCGGGCGAGTACGGTGGCCTTTTCGACGGTTTCTCCGGCGGCATCCACGACCCGCCCCGCCACACGGATGCCGCGTTTGAGCGCG
Organism: Candidatus Hydrogenedentota bacterium; assembly: GCA_035416745.1. Taxonomy (NCBI): domain Bacteria; kingdom Pseudomonadati; phylum Candidatus Hydrogenedentota; species Candidatus Hydrogenedentota bacterium. Next base: position 30,440 of record DAOLNV010000016.1, read on the forward strand.
AAATCGAGATTGGTGACCGGCTTGCCCGCCTCGATGGTTACCTCGGTACCCAGCCCGTATTGGGTACCGGGATAGAGCTTGCCCGCTCGCGGGGTGAACCGGTACCTGCCCGGAGTGAGGTCACGAATCGTGTAATGCCCGTCAGCATCGGATGTTTCGCTTTCTCTGTCACTCGTTCCCGACGCCGGGTTCCATATCATTACCCGCACCCCGGGGATGCCCGCTCCGGAGTCCATGTCATATACGCGTCCGCTCACGGCCGGGGGCGATTGTTCTTCTCCCGCGGCGGCCACAGCGGGAACGGACGCGCTGCTGGCGCTTGCGGAAGCCGTGGATGGCCCGTCGGCGGACCCGCCTGTGTCTTCGGCTGGTGGGGAGACGCGCGGCGTTTGCGGCGCGGCGCCGGTTTGTGCGCTGCCTGCGTTCGTGCTTGCCGCCTGTTTTGCGTACTCGTTGCCCGGGCCTTGTGCGGTCCATATCGCGACCCCCACGGCCCCTGCCACGAGGATTACGGCCATCACTTTGGTCAACACTCCCCAGAAACCCGCCCCGAACACCCCCGCAACCGCGGCGGGGACCGCTCCGGAGACGGCGGTCCGGCCCAGAGCCGCTACGAGGGTGGAGGGCGCTGCCTGGGCGGATTGCCGCTCGAGCGCAGCCGTCAGGATGCCCGCCCCGACGAGGACGCCGCGCTTACGCAGGGTTTCGCGGACCTGTTCGACGCCTTTCTCGATGCGATGGCGCACGGTCGACTCGGCAATCCCGAGTTGGGCGCCGATTTCGGCGTGCGTCTGGCCTTCGAGGAACCGCAGGACGATGGGCGCGCGGTACGTTTCGGGTTGTGCGGCAATGGCTTCGTCAACAACAGTCAGGAGGTCGTCCGGCGCGATTTCAACGGCTGCTTCGGCGTTTGCGGCGAAGGATTCCTCGCGCAGCCGGCGGCGCTGGGACTTTTTAATCCGGTCGAGGCTGCGCCGGACGGCTACCGTGTGCAACCATCCCGGCAGCGACGTGGTGATGGCGCGCCGCGCGCGCATGAGGTCCATGAAACTCTCCTGCGCGGCGTCCTGCGCTTCATGTGCGTCTCCCAGCACACGCCGGCACGCGCCGTACACCATTCCCCCGTGGCGGGCGACAAGTTCCGCAAACGCGTCGGCATCCCTGTGCCGGGTCCAGCGTTGCAGCAATGCGGTATCGTTCGTGCTCATGGCCCTGCCCCTTTCCTGGGTCTCTCCACTATATCAGCCTGCACTAAAGTCGACACCGCTGGCCTGAAATCGCAACGGGCGCAGGGCAATGCGTGCCTGGCGCGGACAGCCTGTCGTCGCGGGGTGGCGAGATGGCGCAAGGCCGGTTTTCGCGGGGGCGAATTGCCATGCGCCCGGTCCGGGCAATGCGGTCACTGTTGCCGGTCGGGTTCGAGACAGGACAAGTCGGCTATTCGCAATCCGAATTGCGCCGCGATGCCGGCGGCATCCTGGAGGTTGGCGGCCACATCTTCGGGCCGGTGCGCATCGGAACTGAGGACCACCTCGATATCGAATTTGGCCGCCGTTTCCCAGAACCGCATCCAGGGGTACATCGGGCGGCTGCCCTGGGGGGTTTCGACCCAGGCTTTCCTGAATCCGTAGCCGTTGATCTCGAGAGGCACGCCGTGCGCCTCTGCCGCCGCGAGGATCTCGCGCGAACACGCGTCGGCTTCTGCGTCCCATTCGAGATAACAGTTGCCGAACATGTCCGGATGTGCGATGAACGCGAATAGTCCCCACTCGATAAGCCCGACGTAGGCGCGGGTATAGGAGCGCAGGGCAGCGGCGCTGGTAATGTTTCCGTACGCGCCGATGCAGCGGTCTTCGTGGGGGATGAAGTGCGCGGCCCCCACGAGGTAATCCAGCTCGAGCCGCCCGAGCAGTTCGTCTTCGAAATAGGCGCGATAGCGCGGCTCGTATTCGCATTCCATACTCTTGAGAATCGTCATGTCATGGAACACTTCCTGGGCATGCTCGATGGCGGCGCAGTATTCCTCGCGTTCGTCAAACTCCATGCGGACCGAGTGCCATCGGTTGTCAGGAAGGGCGGCATGGTCCGAGAAGCCCAGCACCGACAACCCGGCGTGTTGTGCGGCGCGGCAATAGTCCTCGATATCGCCTGTGGCGTGTTTACACCGGCGGGTATGGGTATGGTAGTTGGCTTGCATGTGGTCCTTTCGGGTGCGGTTGTCGCTATTCTGGCAATCGGGGAACGATCATAGATTATAGGATAGGCACGGCGAGAGAGCCCAGCATCTTGTAGATGCGCGTTACGATCTGTTTTGTTGAGATGCCTTCCGCGCCCGGGAAGCTTCCCGCATCGGTATAGTGCTCGTAAAAACCCTCGTGACCGGGTTCGACGGGCGTCATGCCGGGCCGCAACTCGAAACTGGTAGTATTGCGGAGAGGCCAGATGTCGATCGGGGACAGACCGGAGAGGCCCTCGATCAAGTAGTTCACTTCCGAGAGCGGGATTTGCCGTTTGGCGATCACCCAGCTGCACGATGGGGCGGTCACCTCGAGAATAGAGGCCCGCACCATGAGCGCAATCGAAGGATCCTCGATGAGTATGCCGTTCTCCGTGTTCAGGTTTTCGGAACGCGGGTCGAGGTTATACGAGCCGACGTATGCGGCGCGCGAATCAACAACGATGGACTTGCCGTGGATGGAGACAAAGGGGTCGCGCGTTTCCCCTGCCCGGTGCGCGCGCGCCTGCAGCTCGTCGAAATTCGGCAGCCACTCCAACAGGTTCTCCGGGTGTGCTTTCAGTTCGAAGACCTGAAAACGGAGCCGCTCGATGTACGTCGAGCGCATCTTGTAATTGGCGGAATAGGCCACCGTGTTGTCGGTCGAGGCGAAACTGTTCGTCGATACGATGACTTTTGGGGGTGGCTGTTGTGCCTGCAGTGTTTTGAACATCCGCCGCGCGTGGTAATTGAGAATCAGGTACGGGCTCTGCATCACCAGCTCTTCATCGGCGGTCCGTATGAGCTCACGGATGCGGCGCGCCGCCCGTCCGCCGCCCCATAGCCATTTGCCCTGGTTCTTTCCGGGAGCATCTGAGAGGTACTCGAGGCGAAGCGCCTCGTGGAACGGCGATACGAACGCATCTTGCAGATACGCCCGGTCTTGAAGCAGCGCGGACACGGCGGCCTGGAATTCCCCGATATTGAAGTCTTCCGGGCGCCGGAGGACGTCGTAGGCGCCCGTCTCACTGACGGCGCGCACGTCGCGCAGCGTATCGCTGGGGAGTGCCCGTTTGTAGAACCAGTACTCTTCGAACGAGTCCGCCATGGCGGCCACCGCGGGACCGATCACGGCCGCGTCCCGGTCAAGGAAATTGTAGCTGGTCGAATAGTTGTAATAATGATTGTCGATATTCCTCCCTCCCACGATGCCAATCCGCTGATCGAACAGCATGAGTTTGTTGTGCATGCGCTGATTCGTGCCTTTGAAGCGGACGAACGCGTTGGCCAGCTCCAGCGCTTTGGGGGGCGCGGCGCGCGCGACGGGGGGGCGGTAATACCGGAGTTCGAGATTCGGGTGGGCCTGCGTGAGCGCGGCGATCCAGCGCGCGTCGCGTGCGGACATGAAATGGTCGAGCATGAGGCGCACCACTACGCCGCGGCGGGCAGCTTCGAAGAGTTCGCACATGAGAAGACGGCCGCACTCGTCATTGGCCAGGATGGAGGTTTGTATGTCGATGGTGCTCTGCGCATTGCGTATCAGATGCACCCGCAGAAGGAGGGCGTCGAGGCCGTCTTCGAGCATCAGCACCTGGTTGTGCCGGGTACGGTCAGAATCGCCGGAGCGGGACGTGGTTTCGATGCGCTGGGCGAACTGATACACCGGAGACGCGTATTCGGCAGCCCTCGTGTTGAAGCATGCTGCAAGGGTAAGCGCCAGCGCGGCGTATCGCAACGGTTGTTTCCTGGTTCGGTTCATGGGAACTCGTGTTCCCGGCGTTTGTTTGCCGGGAGGTGATTGTGCCATAGCCCCCGCAGCGGGGCCAAACCACAATCACGAGCGGGCTGTGGGGCGGCCTGTCCGGCGCTGGAAGATTGGGAAAACCGCCTTCCTTTGTGAGCGCGGCGTGCTCGCCGGGCATGGCAGCGCAGGCGTCTCGCCCGGGCTGCGGCGAGAAGCGGGCGCGGCGGTCATCCGCGGGAAGGATTCCCGTCATTTCCACTGCTCTTGTGGCGGCGGCGGGGCCAGTGCCTGTTGTATCGCGGCGCGGAGGTCGGTATCCACGAACGGTTTCTCGAGGAAGCCGTTGAACCCGGCGGCGCGCGCCCGGTTCGCGTTCATTCGCTCGCTGTATCCGGTGCAGAGGATGATGGGAATGTCGGGCCGGACGGTCCTCATGCGCGCGGCAAGGACTTCGCCGGTCATGTCGGGCATGGTCTGGTCCGTGATGACCACATCGAACGCGGCGGGGTCGGCCTCAAATTCCTGCAAGGCCTCGGCGCTTTTGGTGCACGACGTTACGTGGTAGCCGACGCGTTCGAGCGATATGCGGGCGAGAAGCGCGAGAGACTCCTCGTCGTCAACGAAAAGAATGCGTTCTCCGCGAGAGGAGCGGGCCATTTCGGCGCTTGGCGCCGCGCCCGCGGTTTCGTCCATGCGAAGCAGGGGGAAGAAAACCTCGAACACGGAACCTTCGCCGGGAGTGCTCTTGACGGTGAGATAGCCTTTGTGGGCGCGGACGATCCCGTGGACGATGGCCAGGCCCATGCCCGTTCCCTCGCCCGGCGGTTTGGTGGTGAAATAGGGCTCGAAGATGCGCTCGAGCATCGTCTTGTTCATGCCTTTGCCGGTATCGGCCACGGAGAGGCGCGCATAGCGGCCGGCAGGCATTCCCGGGGCTGCCTCGGGGCTGCCGTCCTCGAAATCGGCGCCGCGGTAGGTCACGGTAAGCACTCCGCCCCGGTCGCGCATCGCGTGGTAGGCGTTTGTGCACAGGTTTATGAGCACCTGATGCACCTGGGTGGGATCGGCGACGATTTGGCCGCACTCGGGATCGATATGCTGTTGGATGGCGATCGTGGACGGCAGCGAGCCGCGCAGGAGCTTCAAGGCTTCCTTCAAGACGGGCTGGACGAGCACGGGCCGCCGCTCCTGCTCTGCCTGGCGGCTGAACGTGAGGATCTGGTGCACCAATTCGGCCGCGCGGCGTCCGGCCTTGCGGATCTCTTCGATGCAGTTTCGCGTTACGGTGGGTTCGGGCATATCCTCGAGGGCGAGTTCGGCGAATCCGATGATGGCGCCCAGAATATTGTTGAAATCGTGCGCGATCCCGCCCGCCAGCGTTCCGATGGCCTCCATCTTCTGGGCGTGGCGGAGCTTGGCGGCCAACTCCATTTCCTGGGTGAGATCGCGCGAGATCGAAACGTAGTGCTCGACCTCGCCCGCGGCGTTGAATACGGGCGATATAGTGACTTCTTTCTCGTACAGGGAGCCGTCCTTGCGCTTGTTGGTGAGGCGGCCGCGCCACGTCTCTCCGCGCAGGAGGGTTTCCCACATCTGCCGGTAGAACGGGGCGCCATGGCGTCCGCTCTTGAGAATGCGGGGGGTATTGCCGAGGGCCTCTTCGCGCGACAGCCCCGAGATTTTTTCGAACGCGGGATTCACATATTCGATGGTGCTGTCCGGGGCGGTGATGAGAATGCTTTCGCCGGCATGCTGGACCGCGGTAGCCAGGAGGCGGTTCTCGTCTTCAGCGCGTTTGCGGGGCGTAATATCCTCGTAAACGCAGACAATCTCTCCTGTCGACAGCTTGTACACGAAACAGTCGAACCAACGGCCGGCGTGCCCGGATTTTCTCGACGAAAACTGCCGCCGGACCGACGTGCCGGACTGCCATACCTCGCGGCATACGGCCATCAAGGGTTCGCCTATTCCCGTGAGGTCGATCTCGGCGACACTTCGTCCGATAAGATCTTCACGGAACCGCCCTTCGAGGCGCTCGCCCGCCGCGTTCATGTCTTCGAGGACAAAGTCCTCGCCGTTTTGTTTGGCATCGAGGACCGCGACTCCGCTGTTGATGTTGTTGAACAGGTCCTGATAGCGCTCCTCGCCGACGCGCATGGCGTGCATGGCGTGATCGCGTTCGGCCACGGCCTCGCGGGCCTCCCGTTCGTGCCGGCGCATGCGCAAGAAGGCGATACCCGTGCCCATTGCCACGGCCAGCAGCGCCGCGGATGTTGCGGCGAGGGCGGCGGGCAGCGACAGGGAGCCGCTCGCGGGAAGCGCGTCGTCCGCTCCCGCACACGCCCAGCCAGCGGCCGCGAGCAACACGAGCAGGGCGGCGTGCCTTGTCATAGAAGAAAGTCTGTTACGCAGGGCGGTTTCTCCTTACCCCGTTGGGCCTCCGACGCGGCCGGACGCAGGGCCGGTCAGCGGGCGTTTCTCTCCCCCTTCCGCGGAATCGCGTGCGCTGTTTCCGCGAAATCCGCATCCTCTCCCCCGGGCGTCTCCTGTGTGATACGCCTGCAGGAAACATGATAGCATAAGGATCTCGGATTGGTAGAAAGATACCGTAATAAGCTCCGGCTCCCCGGGGTCTCTAGGGGAAAGAGAATGCTTGTCGATATTCACGTTCACGCCTCGCCGCCGCGGCACCCGAAAGTCACGCGCATGAATGGGTCGCACTATCCCGATGGGGAGACGCTCATCAAGATAATGGATGAGGCGGGGATCGGCAAGGCGTGCGTGATGGCGGGGATCAGTCCCGAATGCCGGTACACGGTGGTGACGGTCGATGACGTCGTGGGTCTCTGTTCCAAGTACCCGGACCGTCTGATTCCCTTCGGCAATCTCGATCCTCGTTTCCTGACGAACGATTCGGGGGCTGATTTCGCCAGTCTGCTCGAAGCGTATAAGGATATGGGGTGCAAAGGCCTGGGTGAATATACCTGCAACCTCCCATTTGACGATCCCATGTGCATGAACCTGTTTGAAGCGGTCGAGGCGTCGGGATTGCCGCTGACGTTTCACATCGGTCCGGCGATGGGCGGCTGCTACGGGCTGTTCGACGAACCCGGTCTTCCGCGCCTGGAAAAGGTTCTGAATGCGTTTCCCAAGCTGAATTTCCTCGGGCATTCGCAGGCGTTTTGGGCGGAAATCGGGACGAACGTGGTCGAAGAGGGCAAGCGCATTCCCTACCCCAAAGGTCCTGTACAGCCGGGCCGCGTGGTGGAACTGTTTCGGAAATACCCGAACCTTCTGGGGGACCTTTCGGCTGGAAGCGGTTATGGCGCGTTGAGCCGCGACCCCGAGTTCGGGTATGCGTTCATGGAAGAATTCCAGGACCGTCTGTTCTGGGGCACCGACATCGCCAATGTGCCGCAGGAACTGCCCATTGTCGCGTATTTCGGGAAGCTGAAAGCGGAGCGCCTCATTTCAGAGGACGCGTTCGAGAAGATTACCTGGAAGAACGCCAACCGGCTCCTGGGCCTGGGATTGGAATAGCGGCGTCAGCGCCGGGGGAGCCTGAGGATGCATGATATGCATAGAAGATGGAGTCCGGGGCGCGTTGGCGCGGTCATGCTGCTGGCGTCGGGGCTGATTCCCGGTTTTGCTGTCCGGGGCGCCGAACGCGATCCGTGGGCTCCTCTGCAGAACATTGAACGCGCCCTGCCGCAGCCGTTGCCCGGCCATCCCGGGAACGTCTTTCTGGCGGAGGAATCCGTGGTTGTTCCCGTGGCAGCCGAGGGGACGTGGACCCGTTACCGCGTGCTGGACGATGCCGGGGAGACGGTTGGGGGCGGCGCGCGGCCGGCGGAAGGGAACAGCGTTTCGCTGGGCAAGCTGCCGGTTGGATGGTACCGCATCGAGTTTGCGGGCGAGGGAGGCGGTGTCGAGGCGTGGACCACGGCCGCGGTGCTCTCGCCGTTGGCCGGGCCGGCGCCGCAGGATTCGCCCGTGTGCATCGATACGGCAATGGCGTGGTTCGCGCGCAACAACGCGGAGAAGCAGCGCGCGTTTGCGTCGCTGGCGTCGTTGGCGGGCGTGAACTGGGCCCGTGACCGCATGGCGTGGGGCGAACTCGAGACCGCGTCCGGCACGTTCGCCGAACCGGGCACATCGTATGACACCGCGGCGTCCGAAGCGGCGGCCCAGGGGTTGAAAGTCCTGCAGGTGTTTCACAGCACGCCGTCGTGGGCGGCGAGCGCGGAGCTTGATGGCGAACACCCGGGCGAGCGGTTTCCGCGGGACCTGCGCGACCTCTACGGTTTCTGCAAGACGATGGCGGAACGGTATCGGGGGCGCGTGTTGGCGTGGGAACCGTGGAACGAGGCGAACATCATGGGTTTCGGGGGCCACCTTATCAACGAGATGTGTTCGTTGCAGAAGGCGGCCTTTCTGGCGTTCAAAGCCGGCGACCCGAATGTGACGGTTTGCTGGAATGTATACGCGGGCAGCGGTTCGCAGCATCATGCCGACGGCCTGTTGCTGAACCAGACGTGGCCTTATTTCGAAACGTACAACATTCACACTTACAACCAGCCGGGGTCCTACCTCGAGCAGTTCGGCGGGCCGCGCGAAGCCGCCTGCGGGCGTCCCATCTGGCTCACCGAATGCGGGATCGGGCTTCACACAAGGGACGCCCATCCGTGGGGAGAGCTTTCGCGCGAGGACGAGCTGGGCCAGGCCGAATTTGTTGCGCACTCCTACGCCAGCAGCATGTATGCGGGCGTGAACCGCCATTTCTTCTTTATCCTCGGCAACTACATCGAGCGGGGGGTTCAATTCGGCCTTCTGCGCCACGATCTGACCCCGCGGCCGGGGTATGTCGCGTTGGCGGCGGCGGGGCGGATGTTTGCGGGCGCGAAACCCCTGGGACGCATCAGTATCGATGAGGCTGCGGGCGCCTGGGCGTATGTTTTCCGGGCGCGGCCGGGCGGGCAGCCGGCGGAGGTGCTCGCCGCGTGGGCGGACACGCCGGTCCGGTGGCAGCCTGGTCTCAAAGTCGAGCCCGTCGCGGTCTACGACTATCTGGGCCGTCCCCGGCCCTTTGAGGCGCCCCTGGAGCTGGGTCCCAGGACGGTGTTCGTGGTGGTTCCGGAAGGCGGGTCCGAGGGCCTGGCTCTGGAATCGCCGCCGGGCGTCGCGGGCTTTCGCGAGGGCAACCCGTCGCCGGTGGTGTTGCAGGCCGAGCTTCCCCTTGAGGCGGTGCGGCTGGAACCGCAGGCATATGAAGTTACGGCCGGCGCCCTGGCTGAGATTCCCGTGTGGGTGTACAACTTCAGCGGCGAGCCGGTCGAGGGCCGTTTCGCAGCGGGCGATGTGCCTGCAGAGTGGCAGGCGGAAGTCCCGGGCGGGGCCGTTCAAGTAGAGCCTTTCGAGCGCAGTCAGATCATGCTGCGCGTTGTGCTGCCGCCGAGCGGTTCAGACGTATTGCAGGGTGGCTGGGTGCGCGTTGAAGGGGACTTCGGAGCCGCGGGCCGGCCCGTTCTGGCGCTTCGCCTGGTCGCGGCGCGGGACAGTGTCACGCCGGAGAGCGTGACGCCCATCGCGGGGGCCGCGGACCCCGCCCGGTGGGAAGACAACATTGTTGGAGGCGCGAGCATGTCTCATCGTGCCATGGAAAACGGCGCAATCGCGTTCTCTATGCAATTCGGCGAAGGAGACCCGTGGTCTTATCCTCTCCTGCGCCTGGAGGCCGCCGAACAGCCCGCTGCGGAGGATGACGGGATTGTCCTGACCGTGCATCTTGCGGAAGGGCAAGGCGTGCTCCGTGTGCAGTTCGTCGAAGACACGGGTGCGATTTACACTGCCATCCTCGAGACCCTTCCCGGGACCGAAGGGCCGCAACGCATGGCCGCGCTGTTTGATGATGCGGGATGGGCGGCGTATTCGCAGCACGATCCCGACGGCCGCCTCGAGCCGGAGCGGATCACGGCGGTCATGGTAGGCATCAACTCGGAGCGCAACGCGTCCGCCGAGCTGGTTATTTCGAATCCCGCCTGGGTACGGTATTGAGTTTCCGGGGGGAAATCACCGGGCCGCGGGCGGCGGGGGGCGCGCTCGTTACAGCAGCGGGCTGAAAAGCTTGGCGAGGTTCTGATAGATGCGCCGTGGGGCGGAGCGGGTTTCCCAACTGTCCGTGCTGAGGCGCGTGGATGCCTCGATATAGCGCTCTTGCTTCTGCCGGAGTTCTTCCACGAATGGGGGCGAATAGAAGGCCATATTGATTTCGAAATTGAGGGAAAAGGAGCGGATATCGAAATTACTGGTCCCCACGAAAGCGACAGCGTTGTCAATGCTCATTGTTTTAGCGTGGATGAGGGCCGGTTCGTAGAGATAGAGGTTGATGCCCCAGTCGAGCAGCTCTTCGTAATGCGCCTGCGCGGCCGCGCCCACGAGGCGCTGGTCGGCTTCCCTGGGCACGATCAGGTTGACCATGACGCCCCGGAGCGATGCGCTTTCCAAGGCATTCAAAAGGCTATCGTCCGGGATGAAGTACGGCGTGGTAATGGTCACCTGTTCCTGAGCGCCGTGGAGGGCCGCCACGACCAGCCGCTGATAGTTTTCGGTGGCAAAATTGGGTCCGCTGGGGATGACCTGGGCTGCGATGTTGCCCTGCGGCCTGGGCTCCGGGAAGAAATCCGGGTTTTCGACCAGGTCGTCCGTCTCGAAGTACCAATCCGACACGAAGACGGCCTGGAGCTGCGACACGACAGGGCCGGTCAGCCTCACGGAAAGGTCGTGCCATTGCAGGGTCTTGGTGCCGTAATCAGCGTCAACCATGTCGTGGGAGCCTGTGTAGGCGACACGGCCGTCCACTACGAGCAGTTTTCGGTGATTACGAAGGTCCCAGCGCGCCATACCCTTCCGGAACAGCCCGACGGGGAGGGCCTCATAGACCTCGACGCCTCCGCGGGCGAGTTCCGGGGCCGTTCGTTTGAGCATCCCCCAGGAGCCTACGGCGTCGACGAGGAGCCGGCACTGGACACCGCGCCGTTCGGCCCGGATGAGTGCGTCGGCAAAGCGCCTGCCCGTAGCGTCTTCTCCGAAGATGTAATAGAGCGCGTGCACGTGGTGGCGGGCACTGTCGATATCGTCAATGATGCGGTCGAGAAAGTCCTCGTTGCCGCAGATGATCTCGGCATTGTTGCCGCCGAGAACGGCCATATGGCCGAGGCGCTGGGCAAGGCGGACCGTTGACGCGAACGCCGGGTCGAGTTGTGGCCGGGTAATGCCGGGATTGCCGCTAAACCGCGTGCGTGCGGCGTCCAGCCGCTTTGTGAGCCGCTTGTGTTGTTCGACGCGCTTGTTGGGCAGCCGGTTCGAACCGAGCAGGGCGTAGAGCAAGAGCCCGAGCCACGGGGTGATGAACACCACGAGAAGCCAGACCAGAGCGGACTGCGGCCGGTGGCGGCGGATGATGACCAGCAACATGATGATGCGAATAAGCCAGTTTCCGGCTTCATGGACTGCCGCGATTATGTTGAGAATGGTTCCCACCACGAGGTCCTGCGCTGTGTTGATGCGGTCACGGGTGCGATTCGCATTTCATTCTAGCAGGAGAAAGGCTTCAGACGGGAACGATTGGCGCCGGGCCTGCCTGGCTCCACGCAGTTGCAGTGGCCTGCGGCCTCTCTCACTCTGCCTGCGCCGCCGCACCCGCCTCTACCAATTGTCTCCTCTTCACCGCGCTCACCCGCCAGTGAATGATCACCATGAACACAACCAGCAGGATGCTCATGAACAGCCCGAGCAGGTTCGAGTTGCGGACGGCAACTTCCGGCGCGCGTCCTTCCAGGAGCCGTCCTATGACCTGTTCCTGTATCACGGGGCCGATACTGCCAATGCCATTGACCAGACCCGCCACGGCCACGGCGTTGCGCTCGCCGGCAACCACCACCGCGCCCGCGCCGCAAAACAACGTGTCGGGGCCGTACAGCATGAACCCAACCAGCCCGAACGAAAACGCGAGCGCATAGGGGTTGGCGCCGAACGTCACCACGGCGGCGTAGCCGAGGGTCATGCCCACGCTCATCACCATGCACACGCGGTCCCAGCGGCCCTTGAACACCCTGTCCAGCGCGAAACCGGCGACAAGCACCCCGAAGAACCCGGCAAAGTCGAATATGGTGGAATAGTAGGCCGCGCGCCCGACATCCATGCCTTGAAGGTTCAGGAACGCCGGCAGCCAGGAATCGAGGGCGTACCGCAGAAACTTGATGCAGAAATAGCACGCCCCCATCATCGGGATGATCGGATTCAAGATCAGTTTCATGTACTGCATGAACGTCACATGCTCGGTGGCGCTGGCGTCCACCGTCCTGTCCGCCGCATATTCGACGTCCACGATCGGTTCCAGCCCGACGTCCTGCGGTTTGGTGCGCTGCCAGAAGAAGAGCAGCCACCAGATCCCGAACGCCAGCAGCGTGCAACCCAGAAACGAGTAGCGCACGCCCATCACGCCGCTGTAGGTCTTGCTGAAATGAGCCAGCAACGCCCCGCCGGCCGATTTCACCAGAATGTTTCCGACCAGGTAGTTGGTCGACCAGAGGCCCATGATGGTGCCGCGCTCTTTCTTGCGCAGCCATTCCGCCACGGCGCCAACGGTCCCCGGCCACCCCGCGGCCTGCACAATTCCGTTGAAGAACATGAACACCAGGAACGTGCGATAGGAATTGGTGAAACCGAATATGACATTGAAGACCATCGACAGGCCAAGCCCGCCCAAGAGCAGAATGCGCGGACCCCATTTCCGCCCGACAAAGCTGTTGACGAACATCCCCAGCATATAGGCCACCAAGTAGGCCGTCCAGATGTTGGCGACCGCCTCGTAGCCCATCCCGTACTCGCCCTCCGCCAATGTCGATTTGCAGATGGTGAATACTTTCCGCACCAAATAAAACCCGACGTACCCGAAGTACGTCGAGATCAGGATTTTCCAGCGCCACACCTGGTGCTGAATTGAAAGAGGCCGGGTCTCATCAACGCGTTGCTGTACAGTGGACATGTCTCTTCCTCAAGACTGAAGATCGC
>DAOLNV010000016.1:43570-62501 GCA_035416745.1 Candidatus Hydrogenedentota bacterium
TCGCGATGATATCCCCCGCCACGGCCCGATTCAAAGGTGCGGATTATGCGGAGTGCGACAGCCTGCTGCCGCGCTCATAACGCGGGGTTTTGGGGCAGGGATTGAAAACGGGGGGAACACTGAGTGGCCGGGCCTGCCTGGACCAGGCGCGTCAGGCGGCCCCGTTCCCGATTTCAAAGTCGCAAATCAGCGGCATGTGGTCGGAGTATTTCACGTTGGACACGCGGAAATTCGTGATGCGAATGGCGGGACTGTGGAGGATAAAGTCCAGTTGGCGGCGCGGTCTTCTGCTTGGAAACGTGGGGGCCGCGTGGATATTAGCGTTGAGCAAACCCGAAGCCGCCATGAAGAGGTCCAACTCCCGGTGGCCCCAGAACGCGTTGAAATCGCCGGCGACGATCATGGGTTTGCGCACTTCGGTAAACATGGAATAGAGGCTGCTCAACTGGTACTGCCGGTGACGGTACTTCAGGGAAAGGTGCACAAGGAAGATGACAAACGCTTCGAACTCGAGTTTGATAACCAGGCGTTTCATGCCCTCGGAGAAATATTGGAAGTCGCGGGCTTCAATGGTCTGGTTGGTGATGAATGCGTTTCCCTGCTCGCGCAGGACGGGCATGCGGTGCAACACGGAGGACTGTGCATACTTTGATTCGTAGACGTGAGTATGACCGAGTTCGTTCGCGATGACCGCGGCCTGGTTTGCCTTTTCAGAACGATACGAGCCGTTATCGACCTCGACCAGGCCGATGACGTCGGGGCGTTCCGATTTCACGAACTCGGCGATTTTTCTCAGGTTGCCGCGAGTGTGACGGAGATATCCGCTGTAGGGAAAAGGCAAGTGGTAGTCCCACCCGGACCCTGTTGCGTATCGTATGTTATAGAGAAGGAACCGCATGATTCCGCTTTGTCGTTCAAGTGTTTGCCGCGCATCGGCGGACACAAAATACCCTTTTATTTTACGCCTCTTCGAAGCTTAACGCAACTCGTTTAGGGCAGAGAGCGTGCAGCCTTTCCCGCGGCGGGGCTGCCTCTGGACCGCGGACTTCCTGCGTCGGCCTGAAATGGCACATGTGACGCTATTACGGGGTGGCCTCCTCTTTGGCGGGCGCCGCCGCCTGCTGCATGTATCCGACGAGCGCTTTGCCTATCTTTTCATTGTCGAGGATGCCGCCAAATACTTCGGCCCCTGGCCCGTAGGCGAACACGGGCACCAGGGCGGGCGTGTGCCCCTTGCTGGCAAAGGCCGATTTGGTAATGGTCCTGTCTGCGAGGGAGCCATCTAGAACGGCGTACGCGCCGGTGTCGTGGTCGGACGTGACCACGACCAGGGTGTTGCCGTCGGCCTGGGCAAAATCCAGCGCGGCGCCGATGGCTTCGTCGAAATCGGTCATTTCGCCGAGGACGTGGTTCTCCTGGTTAGCGCTAGCGGCCCAATCGATGTGCGAACCCTCGACCATGAGGGCAAAGCCGTCGGGATCTTTGGACAGGGCCTTGATGGCCATCGTGACCATCTCCGGCAGGGAGGGGTCGCGTTCTTCGGCCCACATGAGGTGCTCGGGCGCCAGCAGACCCGCGAAGGCGTCAACGTCGCCCAGTGCGCGCAGCTGTTCGGCCGTCAGTGCGACAGGCATGCGCTTGCTCAATTCGGCGACCAGGTTCTTGTCGTCCTTGCGTTTGCTGCCTTTCTCGGACTGGGGCGCGAAGAATGCCCACCCTCCGCCGAGTATGACGTCGGTGCCGCCTGCGACGAGCTGCTCGGCAATCAGGGTTTGTTGGCCGCGGTCGTCGGCGTGGGCGACGAAGGCCGCAGGGGTGGCGTGGGTTACCGCGCTGGTGACCACAATGCCCGTTGCCTTCCCGGCATCTTCCGCATAGTCGAGTACGCCCTTGAGTTCGGCGCCATCCGGGGCCGTCGCGACCATGCCGTTGTTGGTGCGCTGTCCGGTGGCAATGGCGGTGCCGCCAGCGGCGGAATCGGTGACCAGGCTGTTGCTGGACTGAGTCGCGGAGAAGCCCCCAACGGTGCATCGCTCGAGATGGAGGCTGCCTTTGGTGATTCGCGCCGCGGTGACCTGCCCGAGGCCCATCCCGTCGCCAATCATGACGATGACGTTCTTCGGCGGCCCATCGGCGGCCGCCAGGGCGGTCAAGGGGACTGCGAGAATAGCGGTTGCAAGGGCGAGAAACATACGATTCTGCATTGGTCAAAGTCTCCTTGTGATTATTCTGGCGGCATCGCGCGCCTCAGCGTTTGGTTTCAGGTACAGTTGTTCCGCAGTTGACCGGAAACGCGTTTGCCGTCAGATGGTCTCCACAGCAGCAGAGACCCGCGCGCGGGACTTCCAGACACGAAGCACGGCGGATACTGTACCAGATCATCCTGCGCGAGGCACATTTTCATCAGTAGATAGTTCTCCGGGTCCAGTCAAGCGTACCCGGCACGAGGTGGACCAGTTCCTGAGAGAGTCCGCCGGGCGAGACGTGCACAACCAGCAGGTGGTAGATGCGCGCCTCCTCGGGAAGCCGGTCGCTCAGGGGGGCGCCGGCCCCGGCTGAAAGCGTGTACCGCACGCCGTCGATAACGGCTGACGCATACCCGTGGATGTGGCCCATGTACACTTCGTTTACCTTGTGTTTGGCCAGAAGCGCACGAAACGCGGAGGCCTTCCAGGTGAATCCGCGAGGGTCCTCGTCTCCGATGGCCACCTCCTCGAAATATGCCGGTGGAATATGGAAAAAGACGAACTTGTACTGCACGCCGGGTTTTGAGAGTTCGCGGTCGAGGAATTCGAGGTCATCGCTACTGACCCGGACGATCTCGCTGGCGTTGAACCCCATGAACCGGCACGAGCCGTAATCGAATGAGAACCGGTCACCGCCGTAGATCGCGTCATAGGCGGCGAAATCGCGCCGTTCGCCGCGCTCGTGGTTGCCGGGCACGCAGAACACCGGCACAGGGCCGCTGATCTCGAGCAACGGCAAGAAGTTCTCGAGGTACTCCGCCACCGTTCCTCCGCGTATCAGGTCGCCCGTGTGAAACATGATAGCGGGATTCTCTTTGGCGGCCTGCTCGAAGACCTTGGATGCTACGAATGTGTTGTTGCGGGAATCTCCGAAAACCACGAAAGAGAACGTGTCAGGGGCGGGGCCTCGCGCCTGGAGGTTTGCGAGCAGTTGGCTGTAGTTGTATTTGGCGGCATACGGCCGCAACAGCTCGAGATCGCCCGGCGAGCCCATGGCCCACCAGCCAAACACGGCCCCCCCGGCGAGGACGAAGATTGCCACGCCGAGTAGTACCAGTTTTCGTCGTAGGCGGATGTTTGGCACTATTTAGAAGTCCTTGCCGCGCAGGGTATTCTCCGCGGAGATAAACCCGTGCGCTGATTTGAAGTAACGCCTGATGGGCGCGTTTTCTTCCAGAGAAACAATACTAGCATGCGGCGCGGGTGTAACAAAAACGGGGGCTTTGTCCAGGGCTCCGTCGTGGCAATTTGCCTCGGCAGGCGCCATGGACGTACGCTAAGCGGCGGGGGGCTGTCGGAATGCGGAAGGAAAACCGGATGAAAAGGCATCGCATACGGGTCGGGGTTGTCGGGGCCGGTCGAGGTTTGACATTTGCCCGGCAAGCTCCGGCAGCCGGCATGGAGCTGGCCGCCGTGTGCGACACCTGGAAAGAACGGCTCGAGGAAGCGGGGGCGGACCTCGGGGTGGCCACGTATTCGAACTACGACGCCTTTCTCGAACACGACATGGACGCGGTGATTCTGGCGAACTACTTTCACGAGCATGCGCCATTTGCCGTGAAGGCGCTCGAGATGGGATTTCACGTGATGAGCGAGTGCTCGGCGTGCCATACGCTGGGGGAAGGGGTGGCGCTGGCACGCGCGGTCGAGAAGTGCGGGCGGATCTACATGTTTGCCGAGAACTACCCGTACATGGCCTACAACCAGGAGATGCGGCGTCTTTTTCAGGAAGGGGTCATTGGCGATTTCTTGTACGGCGAGGGTGAGTACGTTCATCCCGACAGCGCGCGAGTACATACGGCACGCAGCGTGGGGATGGATCATTGGCGCAATTGGATTCCCGCCACGTACTACTGCACCCATTCGCTCGCTCCGATCATGTACATCACGGGCACGCGCCCGGTGAAGGTGAACGGCTTCATTGTCCCTTACGATCACAACGATCCCTCGATGACGGAATACGTGCGGGTGTCGGACACGGCGGCGGCCATTATGTTGCGTATGGACAACGGGGCAGTGGTGAAATCGTTGCACGGCAACCTGCGCGGGCATCAGAACTACGTCCGGATCCACGGCAACAAGGGGATGATGGAGAACGCGCGAATCGGGAAGAACAAGAACGCGTTGCGGGTGCACCTGGCGCCGCATGGCAGGGAACAGGCCGAACACGAGGAACGGGTGTACGCGCCCAAATTTCCCCACCATCCCCGGGAAGCCGCGAACGCTGGCCACGGCGGCGGCGATTTCTTTACGAATTACGAGTTCGCTGAAGCCATCCGCACGGGAACGCAGCCGTATCTTGATGTATACAAGGCCATCGACATGAGCATCGCGGGGATCCTGGCGTACCGGTCGGCCCTTGCCGAGGGTGCGCCGGTCAGTGTGCCCGACTTTCGCAATGAGGAGGTTCGAAAACAGTTCGAGCATGACGCATGGTCGCCTGACCCGCGCCGTGCGGGTCCGGGCCAGCCGTTCCCGAGCATTCTGGGCCGTATCGAGCCTTCCGAAGAGGCGGTGCGTTTTTCGCGGCAGGTCTGGGCGGAACAGGGCTATCGCGAATAGACCCTTGCATAGCCGGCAAGCTTCAGGGTAGCGTACACGGCAACGTGTGCCGGGGGGAACGCTTGCCGGCGCGCATGTGCATGACATGGCGGCGGGAAATGTGCTTACCTCTGGCGCATGGCAGATACCCCGCCATGCCTCCAACGCGCAACAAGGAACAAGGAATATCCATGAAACGCACTGCGATTCCCGTGCTGTTGGCAGTTGTGCTCGGTTGTCAGACCACGCCGCCGGAACCCGGCGTTACGCCTGCGCCGGTGCCGATTACCGAGACCGCGCCGCCGTTCCGGCTTGAAGACGTGCCGCCGCCGGACATGTCGGCGCTGGCAGGCCGGCGGATCTGCATTGACCCGGGGCACGGCGGCCATTGGCCAGGCGCTGTGGCGCCGTCGAACAAGCTGCGGGAGAGCGACGTCAATCTCGAGGTGGCCCTGGCGTTGCGCGAGTTGTTGCGCGGGGCGGGCGCCGAGGTGGTGCTTACGCGCGAGTCGGACGCCGCACTGGACCCAAGCCGCCTGTCACGCGATCTGGCGGCTCGGGCCGAACTGGCCAATGGGCGGAACGCCGAGGCTTTCATCAGCGTGCACCACAACGCGCATATCGTCGAGGGGTCGGACAAGAACGATCTCGAGGTGTATTACAAACTGGGCGACGCGGGACCGAGTCTCGACCTGGCCCAGTGCATGATGCGGGAGATGGCGTTGCGCGTGCGCCAGGATCCGGACCCTAAACGGCTGCTTCCGGGCAACTACAAGGTGTTGCGCGATGCGCGGGTGCCCGCCGTGCTGATGGAAACGTCGTACATGACCAATGCGCGCAACGCGTCGTTCATGGGCACGCGTTACGGCGTCGAGAAAGAAGCCGCCGGGCTGGCGTCGGGCCTGGCCGCCTACTTCGCGATGGAGCCGCCGTCGGTGGTTTCCCACAACCTTGTGGAATATGCCGGCGGCCGCACGCAGGCTTTTGTGTTCACTCTTGGCGGCGGCCTGCCGCTCGACCGCGATACGTTCGAGTTGCGCGTGGACGGCCGCCTCATGGAGGGGATGACCGTCGAGAACGGCGCCACGATAACCTGGTTCCTGGGACAAATCCTGCCTAACGGTCCGCGGGAGGTCTCGTTCTTTGCCCGCAACATGAAAGGGGCCTCGCTGTCATACGAAGCCATGGCAATTGTGGACCGTCCCCCCGCATTCCTGACGGTGCACCAGTATCCCGAACAACCAGTGCGGGCAAGCGGGATCGAATGCATGTTCGAAGTGTATGTGACCGATCGCTTTGGATTGCCCGCCGCCGACGGCACGCCGGTGACGGTGAATGGGAACCTGCTGCGCGCCGCAACCAGCGCAGGGACGGCCCGCTGTTACTTTCTTGAAGATGCGCTCCCTGCGCAGTTGGAGATTCGGGCGGGGGACATCGTTGAACGCATCGCTCCGCGTTTTGGCGGCGAAACCTACCGTACGGTGCGGCTCCACACGGCGGGCTCGAGCGAGCCGATCGCGGGCGTGACGGCCTTCCATGAGGGCAGCATTCTGGGTACCAGCAACAGCGAGGGCTGGCTCCCGATCCCCGCCGATACACGGCTCCTCTCGCTGCGCAAGAGCGGATACGACGACATCGAGGTCAAACTCAACGGGGGCCATGCCGTTGTCGGGTTGATTCCCTCAGCGGGGGGAATGCTGCATGGAAAGACCGTCGTGCTGGATGCTGCCAACGGCGGCGGCAACGCCGGCGCCACCGGTCCCACCGGCATGCGCGCCAGCGACGTGTCGTTTGATGTGGTGCGCCGCGTGGCAAACCGGCTTCGTGAACTCGGGGCGCGCGTGGTGATGACCCGCGAGGACGACAATGACCCGCCCCCGCTGGAGCGCATTCGCCAATCCGATGCGGCGGGGGCGAGTATCCACGTGGTCGTGGCCTTCGGGGCGGATACCGCGGCAGCCAAAGTGGTCGACAAGAGTGGCCATCTTACGGGTGCGAACGTGCGGTTCGCCGCGCACTACCCCGGCAGCGCCAATGGAGAGCGCCTTGCCCAAACCGTCTCGAAAGCGCTGGGCGACCTGCCCGTAACGACCTCGGTCACCTACGTGCTCCAGCAAACCGCGTGTCCCGCTGTGTGGGTGCAACCGCAGTCCATCGAAGATGCGCGGACCGAGTACACCGTGATGCAGCCGGATACGCGCCGGGCACTTGCGGAAGCCCTCGCCGGCGCCATTAAAGCGTATTTCACCAGCGCCCCGGTTGAAGAATAGACGAGGCAACGCGGGGGCCGCGCCAACCTGGCCTTGCGCCGGCCGGAGCCTGTGCTGGGCTCTCTCGGCCTGTGTCCGTGGGCGCGCCGCTCCCGCTTGGTTTGCACTGGTCCGTCTTCAAGGCTAGACTACGGCGCGTCCGCACGCGGGACGGGTAGAGCGGCATTGCCCGCACGAGTTACCGGCCACTTCGCACGAGCCCACTGCCGAGTCAGAGCACACGGCGCAACCCAAAGAGGCCGCAGGTGCATACGGAACGCCGAGCAAATGACATTTCGGGGGACGAAAAGCGTTCGCCCTCGAGCCTCCATGGCCACGTGGCGCTGGTGGCCCTGGTTCTCGCGCTCGTGTTCGTTCTTTTCGAAGTCACCCAGGCGGCCCAAGAGCGTTTTTGGACTGGCGGGTCCTGGCGGCAATGGGCGGATGCCGGGCTTGGCTTCCTGATGTATGCGGGTGTGTTGTGGGCGGGGACTGGGGTCCTTGCGCTGTCGGCGTCACGCCTGCTGAGATTGTCCAGGCACATCGACCTTGTGGCCGTACTTTCCGGCCTGATAGTAGCGCTCGCGGCGTGGTGGTGCCTTTCACGGGAGGCCGGACCGGCCGGACAGGGGCAATGGGGCGTGTACGCCGTGCTGCTGCTCGGCGCCGGCGCGTGCGCGGCGCTGCGTTTAGCCGGTTTTCTGGGGGTGCCGGGATTCTGCGCGGTGGGCATCGCTTCGCTGGGCGCGGCGACGGCATCAATCCCTGTCGTGACGCATCTGGTGCTGACATATCCGCAGCGGGGCGCTCTCGCCGCGGCCATTCCCTGGGGATGGGCGGCCGTAACCATGGTTGCCGGAACAGCAATAGCGGGAATGGGCGGACGGGCGGGCGATTCCAAGGCGCGGCGCGCCGCGGGGGTGGTCCTGTTGGCGGCCGCGCTGCCTTTGGCGCTCGAGGCCGCGCCCTGGCTTGTTCCGCGCAAAGGAACCGCGGGAGGTCACAACGTCCTTGTGATAACCGCCGACGCGTTGCGCGCGGATATCTGTTCAGTCTACGGAGGAGACACGGCGACGCCTGCCCTTGAAGGGCTGGCCGCGCGCGGGATTCTGTTCCGCAAAGCATATGCAGCCGCGCCCTGGACCGTTCCCTCGCTCTGCGCCTTGTTTTCGTCGAAATATCCGCCGGGGCTTACGCCGGGCGCGAACGATGAACAACGTGAGCTCGAGGAGCTGTCGTACCACAAGTTCGGGCCGTATTTCCTCGATGAGGACGGCAGGACCTTCGTCGAGCGGCTTCAGTACAACGAACAGTACGCGACCGGGGCCTATATCGGGAACATGGCCATCCTTTATCAGCACTGGCTGCTGAGTGGCTTTGCGGAAGTTCGTTTCCTGGATACCCTTTCGTGCTCCGCGCGGGGCCGCTTTGATTTGCTGCCGGTTCTGCGGGCTGCGGTGGCGAAGGTCTATCCGCCTCTCGTGCGCGAACGAACCATGGACAGCACGGAAACGCTCGTGAAATACGCGAACGATTACATCGCGCGCCACCGAAACGAAAACTTCTTCTTGTGGGTCCATTTGATGGACCCGCATACCCCCTTCGATCCGCCCGAGGCGTACCGGTCCGGCGTGCCGGAGGCCGGCCGCGCCTGGCAGGAGTTTCCGCCGCGTCCCATCGAAGACCGTATCGAACTTGCCGGGAACATGTCGGCTTCCGAGATTCGCCTTGCGCGCGAGCTGTACCGGGGGGAAGTCCGGTATATCGATTGGGCTGTCGGCGATATCTTGCGGGCCGTGCGCCGCAACGGGCTGGAAAGCCGCACCTATGTATGCTTCTCGTCCGACCACGGCGAGGAGTTGTATGAACGGGGCCGTTACGGCCATGGCTACAGCATGTACGACGAACTCGTGCGTGTGCCCCTTATTATGGCGGGGCCGGGGCTCGGGCAGGAAGCGGTCGACACGCCCGTGTCGGAAATCGACCTTGTTCCGACGTTCGCGGACCTTCTGGGCGCGCCGGCGCGCCCAGAATGGCGGGGCCGCAGCCTGGTTCCGATGATGCGGGGCGAACCGGCGGCCGCTCAGCCGGTTTATGCGCAGGCCACCCACCATTTTCGGTACCGTCCGGAGCCTATGCAGATGGTCCTGGCGTGGCCGTGGAAACTAATACGCGGTCTCGAAACAGGCCGCAAAGAACTCTACCATCTCGCCGAAGATCCAGCCGAGACCCGCAACGTGGCCGAGACCCAGCCCAGGGAGGCCGGCGATTTGTCGGCGTTGCTGGCGGAATGGTCGAACACGTTTCCGGTGTCGTTCGAGCGCTACGGGGGAGCCCCAACGGCAGCCGTTGGCGAAGTGCCGTCTGACTTGAGAGAGATCTTCGAGAACCAAGGCTATCTTGGCGAACCGGGAAAGTCTCCGGCAGGCGCGCCCGAGTAAAGCGATGGCGCAGGAACCGTGATTCTGGCATACTTGTTGCCATGAACAACGGCTTGGAATCGCGAATCATCCGCCTTCTCGAAGAGATTCACCCGCTGGACCGCATCCCGCGCGCCGGCTATGTGCTGCGCGGCGTGCCCGAGCCGGAATCGGTGGCGGCACACAGTCATTTTGTAGCCCTGCTCACCCTTCTGGTGTGCGACGCGTATCCCGGCCAGTTCGACCGCGACAAGGCCCTTACCATGGCGATCATGCACGACTTGGCCGAAGCCCGGCTGATGGATATCCCCATGCCCGCGGGCGACGCCTACCTCAAGGAAGCGAAGCGTGAGGCGGAACAGGCCATTTTCGAGGGGCTCCTCTCGGGTTTTCCCCCTCGCTATGCCGTGTACCATCAGGAACTCCTTGACGCCGCATCGCCCGAAGCCCGCCTGATTCGGGGACTGGACAAGGTCCAGATGATGATCAAGATCGTCATGTACCAGAAGGAGGGCCGTGGACGACTCGCGGAGTTCTGGAACAACCAGAAGAATTTCGCCGATTTTGGCGTCGAGCCGGTAAGTCGCCTGTTCGATGCTATTTGCAGTCACGCCGGTAAAACCCGGCCACATTGAGCTCGGGGGGGGGGGTTATTTGTTATTCAGCGCTGACCATTTCTTTCTAGTGGTGAATTGTGCTGTCGCTAAAACGGGGTAATTTATAGTTTTATTGATGCAAGGACGCGGGGCAATCGGAATAATCGGGACGCGACGAAGTTGGCCCGATATCTGCGTACATTATCGATGGGCCTGTTTGCCTGACCAGGTGTCCATTTGCTGGATACGCAAGATCGCGCCATCCCCTAATGGGGGTGTGCGTGAACAGGGCGCAGGAAGCGGTATTAGCGTTTCGGCGTCCGAGGGAATCCAATGGAGCAAGGCCGCACGCGAGACGCTTATGGGGAGTCCAGCAAGGAGGTGGCGGTAAGGTGTGCGCGGGTCCATTTGAACGGGATTCGCGCTCTTGCCCGCAATGGTCTGGAACAGCTCAGGCTTTCAGAACTTCATCTGCTTGCGCTTGAGACAAGCCCGGGGAACATCGAGGCCATGGGGGCCGTTGTTCGGGCCTTCGGCAATCTGCGCCGCGCCGCCCGCCGGTTGAAACTGCGCGACCTGCATTACTACGTTGCGGACCAGGAACGGTTGTTGCGCGATGCGCTGGACGCGTGTTTCATTTCCGAGACAGCGATTGACGCTTCGTTGAATGCCATTGACATCCTCAAACGGTATTTCACGTATGTCGAAGAAGGGCTGACTGCCGGTCATTCTCTTCCCTCTCCGCAGATGCTTCCGGCCTTGCGCCACAGCGTGGAGACTTTGGGCATGCAAACGCGCGTGGCCTCGACGATTTCAACGGACGATGCCCGCAAGCGCCTGGGCGAACTGCTCATGGTATCGGGCGATATCACCGAGGGGCAATTGCAGGAAGCCCTGTTTGAATACGAGGGGGCCAATGGCTACAAACAGCTCGGGGAATTGCTGCTGGAGGAATTGCTCATCTCCCGCGAACAGTTAAACCGCGCGATCGCCTTGCAGGAACAGGATCCCGCGCACCCTCTGCTGGGAGAAGTCCTGATCAAGATGGGCGCTGTGTCCAGCGCGGCGGTCAACAAGGCGCTCGAGAGGCAGAGACATCCGGTACTTCGGCACTTGGGTGAAATGCTGGTATGGGCGGGGCGGGTGCCTGCACAGCGGGTGGTTGCGGCCCTGCGGCACCAGGGGGTTGTGCGCGATGCCGTGCGATATGGGCTGGCGTCTCTGGCCGCGCGGTTTGCGGCGCGCGCGACGGAAACCGGCCATCCACAACAGCGCAACCGCTTTACCGCCGAGGAGGGGGCGGATTTGGCGCGGTTTCGCGAGGAAGCGCGCGAGCTTCTTGCCGTTGCCGAATGCAATCTTCTCGCCTTGGAATCGGCTCCGGAAGACCCCGTGGCGCTGGACGCGGTGCGCCGCTCGATACATGCGGTGTCTCGTTTTGCCTGTTATCTGGGGCTGGCCGACATTGGGCGCTTTGCGCGCGCCTTCCTGGGATATGTGGGTGCGGCTTCCCAAGGCCGCTACCGTCTTGAAGGATTGCGTCTTGATGTGGCCTTCGATTGCGTCGATGTGCTGAGGCGTCACCTCGGTTACGTCGACGAGGCTCTTGAACGCGACGGCTGGTTGCGCCGCGAAAAACAGCTTCCCGATTATATCGCGTTCTTGCATAGCCTCAGCGGCGGCAAATCCGAGAGGTTTCGTATTGGCAGACTGCTTCCGGCGGAGGAGAACCAGAAGCTGGGCGATATTCTTGTTTCCTCGGGTCAGCTGGCTCGCGAAGCGCTCGACGCTTCGTTGGCCGCCCAGACCCAGGCGCCTGAGACGGTTCAACTGGGGGACATACTGGTCGATGAAGCCTTGGTGTCGCACGACCAGATCGAGCGCGCCGTGGCCGCCCAACAGGATAACCCTTCGCTGGGAAGGCTGGGCGACATCCTCGTGCAGTGGGGCTTGATCGAGCGGAGCGACATTCAGACGGCGCTTTCGAGGCAACGGGTTCAAGGACGCTCACGTATCGGCGAACTCTTGGTGCGGGCCGGGGCAGTCTCCGCCAAGACTGTTGCTCATGCGCTCCGGCGCCAGCGGGTGAGGCTGGCGAGAACCGCGGCGGCCGCCTTGGTGGCTTCCACGATTCTGGCGCCGGCCGCGTCCGCGGACGCGGTCACCGCTGCGGCCCCCCGCGATTCGGGCATCGTATGGGTCATGGACGAGGGGCAGCATATCGAAGCGGGGTACGAGGAACTGGCCGATGTCCTTGATGCGGCCCTCGTCATCAACCCGACGATTCCAGAAACCAATTGCGACGGCGTACTGGACGGGTGGGAGTTTTGGGACGCGTTGAACCGGCCGCCCGAGGCGGATGCCACGGAGTACATGAAGGCTACTGGGCAGGCCGCCGTGGGTTTCTCCCACGACCAGGACTGGGACGCCGCAGAAGGCCAGCGCGGCGCCACGCTCCCGCCCGCCGCCCGCTTGCCCAGCTTCGGTCATTCCCGCGATACCGATGCCAGAGCTCACGCCGCCTACATACAGTGTGTGGTCAACGCCGCGTTGGGGCTGGACACGCCCGTGCCCGCAAACATCAGCCCCGGCGGGCTGGCTGATGCGCTCGACATCCAATCCATCATCAAGGAAGCTCTCGGCATTCAGACCGCGTGAATCAGCGCATCTGGAGAATAGCTTCGAGCGCGGCGAGCGCCACGCCGAGCAGCAAGAGAGGCGCCCCTGCCAGCAAGAGCGCGTTTTCCGCCGGAAGCAGGAAAGCCGCGAAACACAGTATCCCGCCGCCACCCATGAGGAGCGTGCTCCATGCCACGGGGGCACTGTGACTACCCGGCGCCCCGTCTTGCGCGTCGGTCTTCCGGCGGAGGCGCAGCATGCGGCCGGCGTGATGGAAACCTCTGAACATCGCGGCCCCTCCATGAACCTGTAAGAAGAGATACCGCGGCGTCGCCTGTTTATTCGCCTATGATCTTCACGAGCACCCGTTTCCGGCGCTTGCCGTCGAGTTCGTAATAGAAGATCTGCTCCCAGGGACCGAAATCGAGCTTACCATCCGTGACGGCCACGACTACCTCGCGTCCCATGACCGTCCGCTTGAGGTGGGCGTCCGCGTTGTCCTCGTAGCCGTTGTGTTCGTATTGCTCGTAAGGTTTCTCGGGGGCGAGCTTCTCGAGCCACCGCTCGAAATCGGAGTGCAGCCCCGACTCGTTATCGTTGATGAACACGCTGGCGGTGATATGCATGGCATTAACAAGCGCCAACCCTTCTTTCACGCCGCTCTCGCGCAAACACTCCTCGACCTGAGGGGTGATATGAATGATCTGACGCCGTTTCGGGGCGTTAAACCACAATTCCTTTCGATAGCTCTTCATGGCTGTCGTCTCCTCCACGTGATTGCAAAGCCTCGCATGGGGGCCAATCTTACAGGACAAGGGCGGGTTTTCCTATCCCCCGCGGCGGAAAGCCCCGCCACCAGAATCAGTGTCGGCGACCGAGTCCGAGCGATATCGCGGTTCTCGGGTCACACCCGCGCTGATTCGAACCGGACCCTGTTCCGGGGCTATTGGGGTACCATCTGTGGCGTGGCATCCGGTCGCACCGCTCACATGACCATCTCCCATTCTCACGTGAACGGCTGCCGCCGCCCTCCGCGAAATCCGCAGGATAGATCGCGCTTGTTGGAGTTCCTCTGCTGGTTTTGCGGTGTACCGTAGGCCGCTCATGCCTCTTTAGTCTGTTTTTGTGACCCTCCGGGACGTTGTCGCTCTCCTTTCGCGGCCGTTCTCCGTAGGCTCAAGGAGTGTGGGCCTCCATATGAGCAATCATCGTAATACATTCAGAATAAATGAGTTATGGCCCAGCTGCGACCGTTATTGCTTGACATCCATATCTCTTGCTGGGATAATTTAGAATGTGAGAAGTTCGAAATCCCTGCATGAGGCCGTAGCAGGGAGACGCAAGCCATGGGATTGCGGATAGAAAATATGCCGGACACATCCCTGAGGGGGTTGACTCAGGGCCGTGCGGGGATGTCCGCACGGTCAATCGAGGAGACTGCCTCTCCGTACCGGGAAACGGAACCGCGAGGGCAGGAAGCGCGAATCACCGCGGGATTCGGGGAGAACACCATCTCGATTCCGGGGATTGCGGCGCAAGCCGTCCGGCGCAATCTTGCCGAAGCGCGAAAGATTGTTCCTACGCTTGAAGAAGTGAGGTACGCTCAGGAGGCTCAGGCTGAAAAGCGCCGAACTGAAGCACGAGAGGAACTCGCTGCACACAGCAAAGCCCCTGAGGAAGGTGTTCCGGAGCCACCGATTCGCAGCGATTTCCAGCGGGCGGAATCGCAGGCTCGCGCACAGGCGCAGCAGTCGTTGGACGCCGTCAACCAAGCCGGCGAAGAGGTCCGCGCCCAGGAATCGCAGGCCCCGGGTCTGAGCGGGGTACAACCGTTCGCATTCGCGTCGCCCACGGCCGCGAAACTCGACCTTCGAGGATAAAGCGGCCTCGACTCAGTAGTCCCGTCCGGGGAGTCCAGGTCCCTCAGCGGCTATCGAATCGAACGCGTGAAGGATCGGAACGAGCAGGGTTCGCGCGTAACGGCGCACCGCTCCCTTCCGGAACCGCTCGATGGCCCGGTTCCGGGCATTGTGGTGGGCCGCGGAACTGGCGTGTTTTCCGGGGCAGGCAGCTCCAGAACCCCAGTATACGTGGGCAGGCCGGACGATCCGCATGGTTGAACAGGGGGGAGCCGAGTAGTGACGATTCGCCGACCGAGCGTCTGCCGTCGCGGGCAATTTGCCTCGCAGCATGTCAACCGAGTACACTCTGCGGAATAATTGCCCGGGGGAAACCGCATTTGGACTCGTTTGGAGTGAGCTGGTATGCCGAGAATCAAGAAATTCACTGTTATCGCGAAGTTGCCGCCCGAGTTAGAGCCTCTACGTGAGTTGGCCTACAATTTGTGGTGGTCGTGGGATCCGGAAGCCATAGACGTGTTTTTCCGTATCGACCGCGACCTTTGGGTCACGGTAAAACAGAATCCCGTCCGCCTTTTGGGCGAAATTCGCCAGGAGCGTCTGGAGGAATTGGCGCAAGACGACGGCTATCTTGCGCACCTGGAGCGTGTGTATACCCGGTTCAAGAAGTACATCAAGGGCAATCACTGGCACGACAAGAATCCGGAGGCGCCGAGCGAATTCCAGGTCGCATACTTGTCCGCCGAATTCGGGCTGCACGAATCGATGGCGCTGTATTCGGGAGGCCTGGGCGTGTTGGCGGGCGACCATCTCAAGGCGGCGAGCGACATGGGGCTGCCTTTGGTTGGGGTAGGCCTGATGTATCGCGAAGGGTATTTGCAGCAATATCTCAATGCCGATGGATGGCAGCAAGAACGTTACCCGCAGAACGATTTCTACAACATGCCGGCGTCACTTGTCCGCGACACTGAGGGCAATGACGTGACGATCGAGGTCGAGTATCCGAACCGGCACGTGAAAGCCCGTATCTGGCGGGTGAACGTAGGCCGCGTGCCCTTGTATATGCTGGATTGCGACTTCGAAGCCAACGAGCCCGACGATCGCGAGATCACGGCGAGGCTGTATGGCGGCGACAACGATATGCGCGTGCGGCAGGAGGTCCTTCTGGGCATGGGCGGCGTCACGATGCTGCGCCGGCTCGATATTCACCCCACGGTGTGGCACATGAACGAAGGCCACTCGGCGTTCATGACCCTTCAGCGCATCAAGAATCTGGTCCAGGGCGAAGGCCTGGGCCTTGACCACGCAATCGAGTCCGTCAAGGCTGCCAGCGTGTTTACGACCCACACGCCGGTGCCGGCCGGCAACGACATGTTCTTGCCGGAGATGATGGAGCACTATTTCAAGAAATACACTCAAGATGTCGGCATGCGCATGGAGCAATTCCTGGGACTTGGCCGCCAGGACCCGAGCGATCCGCGCGAACCCTTCTGCATGACGGTGCTCGCGCTCAAGCTGTCGGCATACGCCAATGGAGTCAGCCAGTTGCACGGGGCGACCGCGCGGGCCATGTGGGCGCGGACCTGGGCGGGGGTGCCGGAGGACGAGGTGCCGGTCACGGCCATCACCAACGGGATCCACCAGCAGTTCTGGGTGTCGCGCGATCTCGCGGGGCTTTATGACCGCTATCTCGGACCCGATTGGATGACCAATCCCTCGGAGCCGGACGTGTGGGCGCGCATTGACCAGGTGCCCGATGCCGAACTGTGGCGAACCCACGAGCGCCGCCGCGAGCGGCTGGTGAATTTTGCGCGGCGCCGTTTGGCGTTGCAGCTCAAATCGCGCGGCGCCCCCAACGCTGAGGTCGAGGCGGCTTCGGAGGCTCTCGATCCCGAGGTGTTGACTATTGCTTTCGCGCGGCGGTTTGCCACGTACAAGCGGGCGAAACTGCTTCTTTCGGACCCCGCGCGGTTCACCCGGATTCTTATGGACGAAGAGCGGCCGGTGCAGATCATTTTCGCGGGCAAGGCTCATCCTGCCGACAACCAGGGCAAGGATTTGATACGCGCGCTGATCCACTTCATGCGTGAGCAGGACGTGCGCAACCGTTTCGTCTTTCTTGAAGACTATGACATCAACGTAGCGCGTTACATGGTCCAGGGCGTGGATTGCTGGTTGAACACGCCGCGCCGGCCCATGGAAGCCTCCGGAACGAGCGGTATGAAATCGGCCGCCAACGGCGGGCTCAATATCAGCATTCCCGATGGCTGGTGGTGCGAGGCGGAAAGCCTCGGCGAAAACGGGTGGAGCATTGGACGGGGCGAGATATACGAGAACCCGGACGAACAGGACCTGGTCGAGAGCGAGATGCTCTACGAATTGTTGGAACAGGAGATCGTCCCGATGTTCTACGACCGGGGCACGGACGGGTTGCCCCGGCGCTGGGTCATGCGCATGAAGAACGCCATGCGGACCATCAATCCGCTGTTCAATACCCAGCGCATGGTGCAGGAATACGCGGACCGGTTCTACATTCCCGCCACGCAGCGACGGATTGCCATGCAAGAAAACAACCGGGCGCGCTCGAAGGCCTTGGCGGACTGGAAAACGAAAGTGCGGGAGTGCTGGCCGCGGGTGCGCTTCGCGGACATTGACAGCGGCCCGCTCGATGGACTTCCCTACGGTTCCAGCCTCGAGGTTACCGCCGATCTCTTCCTCGACAAACTGTCGAAGGACGACGTCACGGTCGAGGTGTATTACGGAACCGTAGACACCTACGGGCGGATCCACAACGGCCGCCACGCGCCAATGGTGCTTGATGCGGCGCGAAGTGATGGCGTTTACCGGTTTAAAGGGTCGATTTATTGCGATAAGACGGGACAGCTGGGTTTCACGGTGCGCGTGATGCCCAGCCATCCCGATATTGCGCAAAAACATGAGACCGCACTCATCGCCTGGGCATAGCAGCGCTGGATACGATACGCATTCGGGGGCAGCAGGTGTTTTGTTCAGCCGGTGCGTGTGCGCGCCGCTCGCTGAATTTCTAGAAAGGAGACGTGTCTTATGACAGCGAAGCCCCTTCGGGTTGGCGTGGTGGGTACCGGATTCGGCCGGTACCACATGGACGGGTTCAGCCAGGTGCCCGGAGTCGAGATCCTGGCCATTTGCGACCTCAACAAAGCGGAAGCGCAGCAGTTTGCCGCCAAGTACGGGGCTAAACATGTCTTCACCAGCGCCAAACGCATGTTCGCCATGGACGAGCTGGACGCCGTATCCATTGCGGTGCCCAATGCGCTGCATGCTCCGATGACGCTCGATGCGCTCAAGAGCGGCAAGCATGTCCTTATCGAGAAGCCGATGACCATCACACCCGGCAACGCGCAGAAGATGGCCGACGCCGCAAAGAAGGCGGGCAAACTGCTCATGGTCGAGCAGGCGCTGCGGTTCCGGCCCGAGGCGCAGCTCGTGAAGGCGTATGCGCAACGTGGCGAGTTCGGCAACGTGTACTACGGCCGCTCGACCTGGTACCGCAGGAAAGGCTGGCCGCATCTGCACATGCCGCCGGACGGCACGCTCGGGCGCGGAGTCTGGTTTCTCCAGAAGCGGCTGGCCGGATTTGGCGCGCTCGGCGACATCGGCGTGCACCTGCTCGACCTCGCCTGGTACCTCATGGGCACGCCCAAACCGGTGTCGGTGTCGGGCCAGCTGTTCCGGCACGTTGCGGTGCCAGAACTGAAAGCCAAAGGACTGCCCGCCGAAGTTGAAGAAATGGCGGCGGGCATCATCAAATTCAAGGGCGGACAAGCCATCATGGTCGAGGTGTCGTGGGACACCTATACCAAACCGGCGATGGAATGTTTCCTCATGGGGGACAAGGGCGGCGCCAGCGTGTTCCCGGCCAAGGTTTTCCGCGGTAACGATATCGATGAGACCGTCGATATTGAAACGCACTACAACGGGCTGCCTATCGAGACCGCGTTCAGCCACTTCATCGACTGCATCCGCGACCGGCGGAAGAAATGTATCGCGCCCGCCGACGAAAACGTAACCCTGATTAAGATGCTCGATGCGCTCGCCCGCTCCGCCAAATCCGGGAAAGAAGTGCGGTTGTAACAGCCCGAGGCAAGAGGCGTTTGTTCGCGCGGCACGAGCGTGAGCCACTCTTATGACCGCGAGATCGCCAATACACACATGGTGCGCAGCCTCTGCCGCCCCTTCGGGGCTGGATGGAGGGGGTGGGGGCGAACCCAGGGCGGCGTCACGCGTTCCGCGTGACTTGCCCTGGGCTACAGCCTATCGCCCCTTGCGGGGCTGGAGGCAGGGGGCTCGATATCCCTGGGCTACGTTCTGCCGCCCCTTCGGGGCTGGATGGAGGGGGTGGGGGCGAACCCAGGGCGGCGT
>DAOLNV010000016.1:62601-81542 GCA_035416745.1 Candidatus Hydrogenedentota bacterium
CTGGAGGCAGGGGGCTCGATATCCCTGGGCTACGTTCTGCCGCCCCTTCGGGGCTCCGGACATGCGACTCTTGCAACCGCAATGTTTTGAAGCGGGCGGTAGCGCGCGGGTCAGACGTTCCCCCTATGCCCCCGGCGAGGAAATGGTCGAGCAGGGCGCGCACATGGCCGTCCGCGGCGCTTTTCCGGGCTTTGCAGGGATCGTTCGGTTGACAGGGCATGTATGGTCGCGGTTATCATTGGCGCGGGATAGTCCACGACCACTGGACAGCCCGAAACGCTTTACCTTTTCCCGATACGCTCGGTTATGTACAGGAGACCTATCCATGACGCATGTGGTGACGGAGGCGTGCATCAACTGCAAGTACACGGATTGCGTGGCGGTATGCCCGGTGGACTGCTTCCACGAGGGCGCGAACATGCTTGTCATCGATCCTCAGGAGTGCATTGACTGCGGGGCGTGCGTAGACGAATGCCCGGTTCATGCCATCTATCCTGAGGAAGATTTGCCGGAAGAGTATCAGGATTACGTCCAGTTCAACATTGAATACGCGGCCAAGTGGCCTCTAATCACCCAGGGCCAGGCGCCGCTCGACACGGCAGAGCAGTTCAAAGACGTCCAGCATAAGGGAGAATTCTTCGATCCCTCGCCTGCCGAACGTGGCGAGTAGCCCAGAACCCAGGCGCTACTCCTCGAGCGGGCGCCAATGCGTGCCCACGAGACAGGGCGTTTCGCCGGGGCGCTCGGGCTGGTAGCAGACGGTCCAGATTGAGCCGTCCTCGAGCTGGACTGACGCCGGATACCCGATATCGCTATCCCACGCGGCCGTCAGCCGGACTTCGCGGGCCACGTCCCACGTCGCGCCATTGTCGCGGCTGAAACATGCGTATTGCCCGAAGGGCTCCCAGCGTTTGGCGTATACAGCCAGCAGCCGGTTGTCACGCAGGCGGAGCACGTGGGGCGGATACCCGTGCATTTCGGTCACATGAGGCGCGGCCCACGTCTTGCCGCCGTCCGCGCTTTCGGACTGGCGGATGCGGTGGGGTTCAAAACAGTCCCGGAAAAGAATGATGAGTCCTCCGTTGGCGTGTTCGGCCACGTGGCACTCGTCGTATTCGAGCATTCTCGCGCCCTCGGGGACGGGGAACGTCCCGATGGTGCGCCAGGACCGGCCGTCATCGAGGGACTCCTGGATGGCCACGTCAAACGTCTTGGAATGGGACTCGTGGGGCCGCTGCCCGGCGAACAGGAGGCGTCCGTCGGCGAGTTGGATGGGTCCATGCGGGGTCGTGACCTCGGTGCGGACAGGGTTGCCCCAGGTATGGCCGTTGTCTTCGGAGCGTATGACCCAATGGCCCTGCCATTCGCCGCCGCCGGGATTCGTGAACCAGCTCACGAGCATCGTGCCTTTTGCGGTGCGGATGATGCCGGAATCGCGATCGTCAATGGGCGTATCGAAGACCGTGACGGGAGCGCTCCACGTCTCGCCTCCGTCGCTGCTGCGGATCAGCTGGACCTTGCCGTCCGGGGAGACATGGGCGTTGCGGTCGCCCGAGAAGACGGCCAGCAGGTCTCCGTTCGGGGCCTGCGCGATCGAGGGCCAGCCGATGAAACGGCCCGGCTCTTTGCAGAGGGTTTTGACGGCGAGTATGCGGGCTGCGGCCTGCTCGGCGGGGACGCCGTCCGCCGGGGTGGCCTGTGCGGCTGAAACCGGCGACGCCGCGGCAGCGGCAATCAGCGCGAGCATCAGATTCAGAAATGTACGCATGGCATCACGCCATGGCTTTGGCGATGGCGCGGACGTGGTCCGGGGTCGAGCCGCAACAGCCGCCAATGAAACGAGCGCCCGCTTCGAGAAGTTCGGGCACCGCCTGTGCGTAGATTTCCGGGCCGGCGCGAAAGACCATGTTTCCGAGCCCGTCGGTTTCGGGCAAGCCGGCGTTGCCTTTGATCCAGATTGGAAGGTCGGCGCCGCACGCGGCGTACTGCCTCGCGATATTGGGGAAGGTTTCAATGCCCGCGCCGCAGTTAGCCCCGACGAAACTGGCCCCGGAAACCTTGGCCATGGCGTATGCCTGTGCGATGCTCACGCCCATCATGGTCTTGTCGTTGTTCTCGCCCGAATCGAATGTAAACGATACGCCCACGGGCAGACTGCAGCCTCTGAGCGCGCCCTTGAGGATCGCTTCTGCTTCCACAATGTCGCTCTGGGTTTCGATGACGATGGCGTCCGCCCCGCCGGCCTCGAGTACGTGCGCCTGGCGAGCCGCGGCTTCCTCGACCACGGCCGGGTCGATGTCGCCCATCATGACCATCTTGCCGCAGGGCCCAATCGATGCGAAGACATAGGCTTTGCCTTTGGCGGCGCGCTTGGATATTTCGGCGCCGAGGCGGTTCAATTCGGCGGCCTTGTTCGCGAGCAGGTGGCGATTCAGGGCTATCGGGTTGCTGTTGAAGGTATTCGTGAGGATGACCTGGGCGCCGGCGTCCACGTAGTCTTTAGCGACCGCGAACACGGCATCGGGCCGTTCGAGGTTCCAGACGTCGCAGATATAGCCGGGATCGCCGCCCCGTTTGGCCATTTCAGTGCCCCAGGCGCCATCGGTGCACAATGGCGGCAACTCTTTGATATTCTGGCGGGTGAGTTTCACGTTTGGATCGAATTGCATGGGAGACCTCGCTTCCTTTCGCTTCACTCAGCTCTAAGCCCACATCCTGGAGGCGACCGAATCAGGTGTTATTCTCGCAGACTCGCCGGGGAATTGCCAGATGGATCATGGCATCGGGTACAACCGGCGGTACCGGTGCCCAGCGTCTCACCCGGTCTTCTTGTTCGGCGCCAGGATTCGCACGCAGGCATCATACACCATCGTGGGGGTGATGGGGCTGAGGGTGGTTTCTGCTGCTTCTTCGGCGGGGGCGAGCTCGCGGGCGCGCTCGGGCGTGAGCACCTCGCACGTGCTCTGGTAGGGGGCATGCTGGAGGGCGTTGGTGCCCGTGAAAATAGCGACCACGGGCGTGCCCATGGCGGCCGCGATATGCATGGGGCCGGTATCGCCGCCCACATACAGGTCCGCGCGGTTCATCAGCCAGGCGTAATGCTTGAGGTCGGGCGTCTCGGGGGCAATGACGGGGCTCCGGCGGCAGCGGTCGAACACTTTCTGCGCGATGTGCCGTTGGCCGGGTCCCCAAGTCAACATGACCTCGTAACGGCCGTCGGCGATGAGCAGGTCGCATACTTCCGCAAAATAGTCCAGGGGCCAGCGTTTCTCACGGCGGTCGACCGGGGCGTGTACGGCGACCAGGCGTTTTCCGGCCTCGAAGGTGCTGTCGACGAACTCGTCGACGGAGTCCTGTACATCGGGCGGGACTTCGATCGTCGCTCCGGGCCAGCCGGCCCTCGAAGGCACCACCGCCTCGCAGAGGATCACGTTTTCTTCGACGCGATTGAGGGTGCGGGGCGGCAACTTGGTTCGGCGGTTGGTGAAGAGGTAACTGAGTTCCTGGCTGCGAGGGCGGGCAAAGCCGTACCGTTTCCGCGCGCGGGACGTCCACGCGATGAGGCCGCTCTTGAGGATGCCGTGGAAGTCGATGACGATGTCATAGCGGCGGTTGCGTATGTTGTTGCACAGTGCCAGGAACGCTTTTGCGGCCTTCCACGCGCCTTCGGGCCGGTCAAACACGATCGTTCCATCCAGGGAAGGGTGGTCGATGCAGATATCAGCGGCTTTTTTCTCTACGACCCAGTCGATATGGGCATCGGGCAGGGCGTCGCGGAGAATCTGAAGCGCGGGGAGCACGCGCACAACGTCGCCGATGGCACTCAGGCGTATGATCAGGATACGAGGGCTGCCGCCCACCATATTGGGTGCACGTTCCTTGCTCTTGTACGGGGTGGATGCGATGCCCTGCCGGGAAGCGGGCATCCCGTCCCCCTGTATTGGTTCTGTAAATACTTGGAAAATGGCGGAGAGGGAGGGATTCGAACCCTCGGTACACCTTGCGAGCGTACACACGCTTTCCAAGCGTGCGCCTTCAACCACTCGGCCACCTCTCCGCACGATGATGGAATTGTAGGGGCTTGGCGGGCCGAAAGTCAAACAGCCACACGTGCTTACGATGCGCGCTCAGAGCTTGTGCCAACGCGGTTTTGGGTGCATGGGGGTGCGTTTTTTGCGCGCGGGGGCGTTTCGCGGCTATAATTCCGGTACCATCGCCAAGGTAACAGCCCGGCGGGAATACTTTCGGGCGCGTTGACCTTACCTTAACGAGCTTATGCAGCCCCGGCAAAACGGAAACCAGATTCCTTGCCTGATTAGTACTTGTAGTCCAGGAGGTCTTTACGCATGGGTAACGCTCGGGAACTTACGAAAGAGAATTTCGACACTGTGGTCGGCAGCGGCGTGACGCTGGTGGACTTCTGGGCCGAGTGGTGCGGCCCCTGCCGCATGATGACGCCGGCCATCGAGGAACTCGCCGCCCAGTACAGCAACAAGGCAACCATCGCCAAAGTGAACGTCGACAACGAGAGCGACTTGGCTGCCAAGTACAACGTATCGAGCATTCCGACGCTTGTGGTGTTCAAGGACGGCCAGGTTGCCCGTCAGTTCATCGGGGTAACCTCGAAGTCGGATTTGGCGAAAGCGATCGACAGCGCCCTGGGTTGAGAAGGCGCGCGTTCTTCCGGTTGACAGGAAATGGCCGTCGTGCGGCGGGTGCGTGATGGTGTGCGGAATCGCGTTGCCATCCGCCCGCAACGTTACGGACGTTGGTGATCGTGCAATCGGTTTTCGCTACAATACGCCGCTCTTGCGCGGGTGCGCATACGCTCGCAGAATTAGAAGCGTAATTTCCCATAGTCTCAACCCCGCCAACAGGCGGGAACAGAAGGAGTCTGGCTGACATGTCTCAGAAGGTCGTTGCCGTAGCCGGTGCAACCGGCATGGTCGGCAGGCAGATGCTGCTTGTTCTCGAAGAACGCGATTTCCCCGTGAAATCGTTGAAGCCGCTCGCTTCCGAGCGGTCCAAGGGCAAGACCGTGACGTTCAAGGGCGAAGAGATCCCGGTGCAGGTGCTGACCGAGGATTCGTTCAAAGGGGTGGACATCGCCCTGTTCAGCGCGGGCGGGGGCACGAGCAAGCATTTCGCGCCGTTTGCCGCGAAAGACGGTTGCGTGGTCATCGACAATTCGAGTGCGTGGCGGATGGACCCGAAGGTGCCGCTGGTCGTGCCGGAAGTGAATCCCGATGATGTTGGATGGCACGAGGGCATCATTGCCAACCCGAATTGTTCGACCATCCAGATGGTGGTGGTGTTGAAACCGCTCCATGACGCGGCGACGATTACGCGGGTGGTGGTCTCGACCTACCAGGCCGTGTCGGGGGCGGGGAAAGCGGCTGTTGACGAGTTGTACGCTCAGACCCGGGCAGTCCTGGCGGGCGAGGAACCGGTGTGCCACGTTTTCCCGCACCCCATCGCGTTCAACTGCATCCCACAGATTCCTCAGAGCAAGGCGTTCGGGGACAACGGCTACACGACCGAAGAGATGAAGATGGTCAACGAGACCAAGAAGATCCTGGGGGATGACAGCATCCGGGTGACCGCGACAACGGTGCGCGTGCCGGTTGATACGGGGCACAGCGAATCCGTCAACGTGGAGACGGTCTCGAAACTCACGGTCTCGCAGGCGCGCGAGCTGTTGTCAAGGGCGCCGGGTGTGGTTGTGCAGGACGACCCCGCGAAGCAGCTCTATCCTCTGGCCATCCATGCGGCGGGCAAGGGCGAGACGTTCGTCGGCCGGATCCGCGAAGACATCTCCCATCCCAGCGCGCTGGACATGTGGATCGTCTCGGATAACCTCCTCAAGGGAGCGGCATACAACGCGGTCCAGATAGCCGAGCTGCTCTAAGCGACGCAGCGCCGCCGTAAGAGGCGTATGGCAATCCGCCCCTGCGGCGGAGAACGGTGGTCTTCCGGGCTTGGGGCCGGGGAGTTCCCCGCGATGATGCGTATGAGTATTCCGCGGGCAAACCTGGATGGTCAAGGGGATGCTTTTCTTTGCGCCTCGCGTTCGATGGCTTCGCGCAAGTTCTGCATGGACTCTTCGAACTTGGGCGCGAGCTGCGGCGCGCGTGCGATGGCCGCTTCGTACTGTTTCAGCGCTTCCGCGTAGCGGCCCTTGATTTCGTAGCCGGAGGCCATGTTGTAGTAGTCGGCCCATCGCATCAGGAGATGGTCGTCTCGGCTCATCAGTGCGAAACCCAGCGCGGCCCATGCGGCGAGTATCACGACGGGCACGACGGCGAATGCCAGGGCTTCCCGTCGGTCGCCGTTGCGCAGGGCGCGCACCATGCCCCATGCGCCGCGGAACGCCGCCGCCAGGGCCGCGGCCGCAAACACGAGCAGCACGGCCAAGGCCGGAAGCCGGAGCCGCGACAGCACGAACACGAGAATGATGCTCGCCGAGTACACCGCGAGAAACAACACCAGCAGCACCGCGCCGTCGCGCCAGCGGCGGTGGGCTTTGGCGAGAAACGTCAGTACGATGCCCACAAGGCCCAGCGGGGCGACCACTCCGAAGGCCAAGGGTATCCGGAGGAAGGGCGAGAACTGCCGTTTCAGATAGAAGTTCTCGACGTGCGGCACCTCGCCGCTTTGCCAGAAGAGCCTGGTCTTGGTCCACAACAAGCGCGGAACCGACGAAGGGTGTTCGCGGATGGACGCCACCAGGTACGGAGTCCAGTTGACGTCGGCCTCGTTGGCCTTTTCGTCGAGGACCACCTTCCACATGGAATGCGGCCGCTCGTAGGTGCCGCTGGCATCGTACGCGTTGCCGATATAGAGGTTCCACGAGCCGTTCTTCGAGACCAGGACGAACTCGCCGCCGCCGAAATAGTTGGCCGCGGTAGCGGGCGCGATCGCGAGAACCGCGCCCAGGAGCGCCATGCACGCCGCCGCAGCGCCGCTGCGCCATGCCGGCGAGGCGGTCATGAGCCAGAATGCCGCGACCGGGACAAACAGCAGCGCATTGGGACGCGCGACCACGCATAGCCCCAATACAAATCCCGCAGCCAGGAACCGCCACCAGCACCGCGGGCGTTTCGGGGCGGTTGACCCGTTCCCGGCCGCCTGGCGGTCGTGCGCCCACAACAGAAGGCG
Source organism: Candidatus Hydrogenedentota bacterium (assembly GCA_035416745.1). NCBI lineage: Bacteria > Pseudomonadati > Candidatus Hydrogenedentota > Candidatus Hydrogenedentota bacterium. Next base: position 69,760 of record DAOLNV010000016.1, read on the forward strand.
CAACGCGGCGAGATTGACAAACACGACCAGCGTTTCCGCGAGAATCTCGCCCTCGAACAGCAGGAACAGCGGGCAGAACACGGCCAACAACGCCGCGAGCCATGCCTCGAGGTATCCGAAGACGCGCCGCGCCAACGAGAACACCAGCACGCACGAGCAGGCCCCGAGAACGTGCTGGACCAGGCAGGCTGTTTCGTATGTGCAACCGAACCGGAGGAAGGCCATGCCAAGGAAATAGGGATAAAGAGGTCCCTGCGTAAACGGGAGCCGGTCCCATCCCAGCCAGAACGTCTGCGCGATTTCCAGTGCCCACCGATGGTAGACGTAATTGTCGCCCCCCCGCAGGAGCACATCGAACAGGGGGTCATTGGCGCGCATGATCCAGAAATGGACCAGGCGCACCCCCAGCGCCAGCGCGAACACAGCCCAATACGGCGCCGCTCTTCGTGAAACGATTATGGATACGCCTTTCCGCATGAGGCTGTATGGTACACGACCCGGCCCCCAAAACGCACCGGAGGATATGCGCCCCGAATCGCCGGATAACACGGCGATTGGGGAAACTCACACAGAGGCACAACGGACACGGAGGAAATAGAGCCTGCACCGAAGCGGAGTCTGCTCGACGTCTCCGTTTATGATGCGGGGATTGCCGTCCCTCATCAAAGCCTCGCCGAAGTCGGGTAGATTGCCGAGTCTGATACCCGTCAACCGCGGATAGGTCAACACCTCCTAGTGGTGCGCCTTTGTGACCTTCTCCACGGATTTGAGTTTCACGAGAACGGCGTCCTCCACGATGAGGTCTGCACGAAACCCTTCGTCGAACCGGCGCCTGCGAAGCTCGATGGGGGTGGGAACCTGCGGTGCCGCGCGCAGGCCCCGGGCCTCCAAATCCTGCGCAGAAACCGCTTCGTACACTGTTTCCAAGAGCCCGGGACCCGTCTCTCGATGAAGCGCCACGGCGCAATCCACAATGATGCTTCCTGTCTCATTCTGTTTCGGAGGATTCAATCTTCGTGTTCCCTGTGTCTCCGTGTGAGTTGGTTCCTGTCTTTATGGAGACAATAAGATCTCTCCAGCAAAGGCTTTCCTGTCCGATTGGGGATGCGCTGCCGGAAGCTCGTCGACTGGACGGGCGCAGGCGTTTGCGGTCCGGCCGTCTGTGTTCTCACACGGCGCCGGCGCCGGGTACTTCCTCGGGAGAAGGCGCGGGATGGGGCAGAGGCGCTTCCGCGCGGAATGCCACGAGCAGGAACAGGGCGATTGCCACAGCGCTTGCGGCAGGCACGGCCCAGAATTGGTGGAAATTGATGGCGTTCGTTGCCGGATCGAGAAACCAGTCTCCCAGCTTGCCGGCGGTGGCGTGGCCCAGGAAGTAGCCGATGCCCATGATGAGGATAGTGAACAACTGCTGTGCGCCGGCGCGGGCCTGGCGCGTGCTGTGTTCGTCGATGTAGATGTATGACGCGGTGAAGAAGAACGCATAACAGAAACCGTGTGCCGCGATCACCGCCACTACGAGCGGGAACGGCGAACCGATGCCGAAAACAGTGAACCGCAAAGCCTGGGCCGCGAGGGCGATAATCAACACGCGTTTCGTGCCGAGGCGGGCCAGAACGCGTCCCAAGAGCCAGAGCATGAGCACCTCGGCGGCTTGTCCGATGCTCATGAGGGGCATGATTAGATTCTCGGGGGTGCCGGTGCTTTTGAGAAACGGGCCCATGCCGAAGTAGTAGTGCTGGTGGATCGCGCTCGTGAACAAGGTGGCGACGGAGAGCACAATTACGCTGGGTCGGGCGAACACGCGGAAGGCTTCCCACGGGATGAGGGTTTTCGTGTTCTCGGCATGTTTCGTCTCACGCGGCAGGCAACAGCTGTACGCCGCCAGCGTGAAGTGGAGCAGGGCGCACAGAAGCAGGGCATCTGCCAGCCGCGGATCGGGTTCGCCGGGAGGCGCGCCCTTGAGCCAGAACAAGCCGAAAGTCCACGCGATGAAGACCCAGCCTGCCGTGCCCCACATGCGAATGCCGCCGAAATCGCGTTTGACGTCGCGGACCCGGTGTAACACGACCGTGTTCGACAATCCGTGGGTGGGAAGAAACAGCAACCCGTAGATGAAGAACAGCACGTAGATCGTCCAGAAGGACCGGGACATCGCGAAGGCGGCGATGACTGTTCCGGCCAGCCCGTGGCATGCGGCGAGCATCACGCGGGCGGGAACGAACCGATCGACGACATAGGCGGCCATGAATGGCGCCACGATAGCCCCGATGGCGACGACGGCAAGCACCTGCCCTGCCTGATTGGGCGAAAACCCGAGGTTGTTCATCAGGTACAGGCTCAGAATCGGGTTCACGCACGCCGGGATGGCGTACTGCAAGAACATCATCGCCGAAAGCCTTAGGTACAGTGAACGAGGCAATCGATATCTCCAGAACAGAAGGACTGTCCGGGACCGAACGGGTTAAGGTCAGAAGGCTATGAAGTTCTCGCTCCCCGACAGACGACGAACAAGCGCCGCTATGGGTTTCCTCTTTCGAGGTCTTCTTCGTAGGCCAGCGACACGAGGACCTTGTCGCCGAGGGCCTGGGTCAACGGGTCGTCTTCGGGCGCGCAGAACCCCAGGTGGAGGTGGCGGCGCCAGCCCTCGGCATACTCGAACCGGCCGGACATGCTTCCGACTTCGCGCGACATCACTTCCATGGTGATGAGATAGCTGTCCATCCCTTGGCTCACATCGAGCCATTCCTTCTGGCTGGTGTGGCATGCGAGGGCGTCGCGCTTGCGGTCGATCACGGTTGTGATGTCGACATACTGGCCGGGCCATACGCGCCTGCGCAGCGGGTCGTGCAGGCCGTACGGCAATGCGTGATAGAGCGTCACGGGGTCCGCGATCGGCGGTTGCGGCGGGTTTGTAACGAAATTCCTCATGCCCCGGAAGAACGCCGCGGACACGGCCAGGCGGCAGGCGTTTGTGTGGTCTTCCATGTAGTCCTGCGGCGGCTGCACGAGCATGATCCTCGGTTTGATGGCGCGTATCACGGCGCACAGCCGTTGCGGCAACTCGCGGTCGTAGTAGATGTCGAGGTCGTCGACGAGGGGCTCGTGAAACGTCGCGCCGAGGGTTTTTGCCGCGCGCTGGGCCTCGCCGGTGCGCATGGCGATAATCTCCTCGCGCGAGTACGTCGCCGTGCCCATGGAGCCGTTGGCCACATTCATGTAGTGCAACTCGTATCCGGCTTTCCCGAGGAGCATGAGCGTGCCCCCCATCATGAATTCGATGTCGTCCGGGTGTGCGGCTACCGCAAATGCGACAGGCTTGGACATAAATGCTTCCTCTCTTGGTTGTAACGCTTCAAAGGCATCCAGTATGCCGAACGCGCGATTCGCAAATCACTTCCCCAGAGCCAGCATGTTGGCGAACACCCGCAAGGCCCCGGGATGCGCCTCGCGCAGTTGCCGGTACCATACGAGCGACGTGTAGAGGTATTTGCCGTCCCCATAATCGCAGACCAGGCAACTGCCCGGTGGAATGTCCTCACCCGGGTCACTGGTGCGGATGAGTGGCGTGTAATGCTCGTCCCACGCGTCCGGGATATACAATCCACGTTCCTGGACCCAGCCCAGCCAGTCTTCGGGCACGATCTTGTTGGGCGTGTTGAAGAGCGGGTGTTGCGGCTGGAGCAGCTCGACTGGCGCGTCCTCCGCGCTTACCCGGTTTTGCGACACGTGGATTGGATACGGGGCGTACTCGGGTTTCCACTCGAAGGTTTTCTGATACATCACGATGGCTGTGCCGCCCTGCTTGACGTAATCGAGAAGAACCTGGTTGCAGGCCACGAGATCCGGGCGTGCGTGATAGGCGCGCATGTCGACGAGTACCACATTGAATTGACCGAGCCGCTCGGGGGTGATTTCACCGTTTGCGATAGCCTCGTGCGGAACGCGCATCCGCTCAAGGGTATCCATGATGACGGTGTCGTAGCTGGTGATCACGCCGGCTTCGATCCCCTCGGGGACCGTTGCCTGCACGAGCTGGCCCTTGCCGTGAAATACGTAGTCCGACCCCTCGGGCATGGCGGTCACGAACACTTCGCGCTCGCCGATTTCCCCGTGCAGTTCGAGGGGCAGGTCGACCACCTGCACGTCACCTTCCCTGGCGAATTCGAGGGGGATGCTCCGTTTTTCCCACTCGTTCAGTGCTTTGAATGCCGACGAAGGCGAGATGACGATCATGGTCTTGCAGGGTCCCGGCGAGTGGTTCGTGGCCCGCATCTTGAACGGCACGACGGTATCCCGCCCCACGAACGCCACGACAGGTTCGCCGGGGAAATCGATGGTTACCGGCGGGGCGATATCGAAACGCACGGGTTCACGAAGAGTCAATTCCTGCCCGCCGCACGTTACCCGCGCCGTCACTTCCGCCTGGGGTTCCATGAACGTTGCGTCGAACAAGTGCTCCGCGTGCGGCACGGTCGCGGGATGCCCCTGCGGCACGGCAAGAGGCAGCGCCACGGACGCCTTGCCATCGGCAAAACCGGCATGCACGGGTTCGTAGGACTGCATCTCCGCCCAAGCCGTCGTGTTGAGGGTGCAATCCGCGGTCTGGCAATCCGGGGCGCCCGCGTCGTGCAGCACTACCGCGACCTGCCCCTCCTGGCCGGGGATGAGTTCCGGATCGCTCACCGTGACGTCCATGGTGAGACCCATCGCAAGCGCGGCCGCCTCGGTTAGCCGGCGCAACCTGTGCCCGGCAAGCGGGCCGGCCGGGTCGATGGCCGCGACCGCTGCCAGCAATCGCGGTTTGAGCTGCTCGGGCGTGCCCGAAGCCCGTGCGAGCGCGCGGTCCTCTTGCGACACGCGGTCGCTGAGGCCGTTGAACAGCGCCGCCCCTTCGGGAGGCGGTAGTGCGCCGGCCGCCTGGTCCTGGGGCGCGGGGGCTGTCTTGACCGGCACGTACCACGCCTTCGTTTCGCCTGAACGCAGCCTCTCGATGAAGAACTGCATGCCCTGCGACGAATGTCTCTCCAGGGCTCGCGCGGCAATCTCCGCATACGAAACGCCCTCGGCGGGGTCTACCTGATTGATGTCCACTTCGACGGCGGCGGGGTTCTGGGGCTTCTCCCAGGCGCGGACGTAGAGAGCTCGGGGCTGCCACGGTTCAAGGCCCTCCCCCGCCAGTTCCGGAAACGCGGCGGGATTGCCGGCTGCGTCGAACGCTTCGAGTACGGCCGCGCCGAGCGCCTGGTGATGGCCGTGGCCGGTCTCGGGATCATGGTGCGTGATGATAACGTCGGGGCGCATCTCGCGGATGGCGCGCACCACCCGCCGGACGGTTTCCTGGCGGCCCCATTTCTCGAAGGTTTCCTCGCGGCTCTTCGAGTAGCCAAACTCGGGTAAGTCGAGGAACGAGACGCGCGCGCCGAGCACGTCCGCCGAGGCGAGCTGTTCGAGGGTCCGCAACACGCCCAACTCGTTGTACAGCTCGGGGCCGGCCTCGTTCTGGCCTCCTTCGCCGCGCGTGCCGATGACCGCGCAGGTCTCGATGCCGAACTGTTTGCGGTACTTGGCCAGCGTCGCGCCGTCCTCGTCGTCCGGATGGGCGGCCAGGCACATCAACCGCAGATCGGTGCCCACATCGCGCAAGGCTTGTTGGAACGCGCCGTCCGGGCCGGCCTGGGCGCGACTCGTCCCCGCGCATGCGACCATCGCGGCGAACAGGAGCAGAAAGCTTGCTTTTTTCATGACAAGTCCCGTACCTTCCATGTGAACAAGGGAAATATGAAAAGATTCTCGCTGAAATGCACCCTGGATGTCCACACCTGCGCCATGCGCCTGATTGGGGCGAAGAACGGGGCCTGACCCGAGGTCTAGCTCAGCAGAGCCGCATGGCTTGTCCCGAGGGAGTTTACGGCGCGCTTTGTTGTTCGCTCCCTCTTCGGGCCTCGGCGTTTTGGGGTACACGGTCCGCGGTGCTGGCAGTTCTGCTGTTTGTCGCCGCCGTCTTCTCGGGGGGCTGCGCCCGGGTCACCGCCAACTTCCGTGAAGTCGACCCTGGCGCCTATTACCGGTCCGGGCAGATGGATGCCACGCTCCTGGACATCACGCTCCGGTGGTACGGGATCAAGACCGTCGTGAACCTGCGCGGAGAATCGCCTGACGAGGCCTGGTACCGCCGTGAGATCGCCGTCTGCGCGGAACGGGGCGTCGCTCATTACGACCTCGACTGGACTATGAAACGCCCGCCCGAGCCCGAATCCCTTCAGGCTTTCGTGGGTATCCTTGCGGAGGCGGAAGGACCTTTTCTCGTGCATTGCCAGGGCGGCACGCACCGCGCCGCCGTGGCCGCCGCCTGCTACCGCTTGTTGGAGGGCGAGTCCGTCGAGGAGGCGCGCGAAGAATTCGGCCTCTTCTTCGACGATGCGCCCATCGGGCAACTTCTCGGCCTGTACGAGGAAAGCGGCCTTTATGCACAGGGCAACGCCTCCTTTGAACAATGGGTTTTCGACGAATACCCCGCCCAGTACGCAGCCCACGGGTTTGACGATCCGGCAGCCACGGCCGAGAGTCCCCCGGCGGTTTCGGCAATGCGCTCAAAGCGGCGAGCCCCTCGCTAGCATCTTCGGTGTTCTTGCGGATGGGGAGCACCGAGAAATGCGGTTCCGGTTTTGGGCCCGGCCGCGAAAACTCCTTGCCTTATGTTGGGAAATGTGTTTATAGTGAATGCGACAAATCCTTGTGTTGGCGATGCGGCCCGATAAGGGGCGCGCGGGGTACTTCACGAGGTGGAAAGGAGGTGGTCCATCGATGGGAAGTCCGGGCAAACCCGGCGCTAGTAGGCACGCCTGCTACGCCGCGGCTCGTCTCCATGAGATGGATCCATACACGATGAAAGTAGAGGATCTTACGTGGAGGTGCCGGCGATAGCAGGCAACGAGTCTACTAGCTTCTCTTGATGCGGGGCTCAGAACCCTTGGTTCTGGGCCCCGTGTGTATGTACGCCGCAACGCAGGGGGATACCGGGCGCGTTCGCAGGGCGGGCATACAGGGATTGCGCATGATCATGATCATGATAGAGAGGGCGACATGACCAATAGCGTTGCTGGAAATGCGCCGTTTCCAGATGCCGATATTCGCGTCAGCCGCGATCGCATGGCCGTATTCGTGAACAGTACCAGCATGCCCTCGGATCTTGATGCCTTTATCGCATGGGTGCACGATGAACTTGCCGCACGCGAAATAGCGCCGCACCTGATAAACGAAGGCATCGATGAGAAGATTCGCAAGGCGGCCGCCGAAGAAAACGCGATTCATGGCGTGCTCATTGCCGAAGGAAAACGGCCCGAGGCCCCCGTGGACGGCTACATCGAGTGGGCCGGAGACTTTTTCAAGTCGGGCTTCGTCGTGGACGAGGAGACGGGGGCGCTGAACTACCGGAAGCCGGCTGCTGAGCGCAGTGTTCACGCGGACCAGCGTCTGGCGACCGTGCATGCTCCCCAGCCCGGCGAGGACGGCATCGACGTATTCGGCAACCGCGTCGCGGGAAAGAAAGGCCGCTCGACGCACCTTCGTGCGGGGCGCAACGTCCGCCAGGAAGGTGATGAGTATTACGCGTCGCGCGATGGCCGCATTCAGTGGGACAGAAAATCGCTCTCAGTTGACGAAGTACTCGTGGTGCGGGGCGGCGTCGGTCTCAAGTCAGGCGACATTGACCACTTGGGCACGGTGATTGTTGAAGGGGACGTCGGTCCCCGCAGCGTGGTACGCGCGACCGGCGATATAGAGGTGGAAGGGATTATCGAACAGGCCGATGTCGAGGCCGGAGGAAACCTTGTCGTTCGCGGCGGGATCATGGGCCGCGGAATAGACAAGATTCTTGTCGAGGGGCGTGTCCAGGCGAAGTTTGTCATCGATTCCGAAGTGGAAGCGGGGCACGACATCCTGATCGACCGTGAGATAGTTCAATCGCGCGTCAAATCCATGGGTTCCATCTCGATTCCAAATGGCCGCATCGTTGGGGGGGAAACCGTGGCGCGGGCGGGATTCCTGGTGGGCCAGGTGGGCAGCGAGGCACTGGTGCCTACCGTGGTCACGGCGGGCCGCGATTTCCGGCTCGACGACAAGCTCCACATTCTTCGTGCGGAAATTGACGGCTTGTTTGCCCAACGCGAGCGGCTGCAGTTGAAGCTGCAGCTCGCCTCAAGACCCAAGCGGCTGCCAATACCGCGCCCGGAAGACATGCAACGCGAGGATACTCCCAGCTTGGCGGAAGAAGTGGAGGCGCTCGACCGGCAGATCCAGGCGCTGACGGCCGAAGCCGAGGGACTCAAGCTGCAGTCACAGTGCGACACCCGCGCCCGGCTTGAGATACTCAAGGTCGTCTATCCGGAAAGCTATCTTGGCCTGGGCGACGAACACCTCCATGTGCGCGAACGCTTCGAAGGGCCCGTGCACGCCCACCTGTCGGGCGGCAAAGTCCGGCTTCGGAGAGGGACCGAGGGGTGATGCCGGGGCAGCGCCGGGCGGACGATGGCGTCGCAGCGCGCTATACCGTTGCGCGCAGGATGGAGAACCCCACTCGGCGCATGGCTGCGCCGCCGTTGTGGAAAAACATGCCTTCGTAGTGGAATCCGCGCACGGCGACATGGGTATGGCCGTAGTAGACGTCCGTGACGCCGGAATCCCGGCCGTGCCCGACATCGTCGAGGTAATGGAGCAACCGTTCCGCCACGGCCTTCCGAGGAAAGACAATGCGGGGGACCGTGCGGTGGGCTCCCAGCCAGAACGCCAGGTCGTAGATCCGGTTCACCAGCCTGCCGCGTTTGCGATCGAAATGCCATACCCGCCTCGCGGCCTCGAATTCCGCCCGGGTCATCTTGCGGTCCGCCACATCACCATGAAGGAACACCGCGGCATTCAAGCGAAACAGGTCATGGTGGCAACTGAGGTTTGGGGTGCTGGCCGCGAAAGCCTCCAGCCTGTCGATAAAAGGCCTGACGCTGTCGTGGTTGCCGAAAATATAGTGGAAATGGCAGTGGGGATGACGCGCGACAAGGGTGCCCAGCCAGGCAATGGCCTCACGGACCGTGCGTTCCATGGATTCGAACACGCTCCATCGAAAGTCGACGATATCACCATTCAAGATACACGTGTCGGACTCCGAGATGGCCTGTTCGAGAGCGCGGGCGTGCAGGTGCGCCTCAGACCGTCTGCAAAAGAGGTGAAGATCAGAAACAACGCAAACTCTTGCCATACAATTTCTTACATTCCTATCGCAATGCAAACAGAGGGCTTCTGTGAAGGCTCTGGTTGACGTTGCGGGTGTTACTAACCCCCGAGCGCAGGCCCGCGCTCCGAGATGATCGGTTCCCGATGGGATCAGATGTTCCCGGTCGCTTATTTATACCCTGAAAAGGCCCAAACAGGCAAATCGGCTCATGCAGACAATAAAATCCATGGCGGTGGAGAGACAGGGCCGTTTGCCGTCACTCGGAGGCGCTGGCTTCTCATGCTCCGTGCGTGACCGGAGTTTGGGAAGAGTGAGCGAACGCTGGAGCATCCATCGGGTCCGTTTGACAGGCCGGAGCGGTGCGAGCCCGCGGATTGGCCCCGGCCTCGTATCTGGTGCATACTCATGCCATCTTCACAACCCATGAGCGCGAGGAGTGGCCGTCATGCCCTGTTTCCCCGATATTGAAGAACTGGCGCGCGAAGTGCATGCGTGGGGGGACCTGTGCCGCGAACAAGGCGGCATGACCGCGCCGATTCTTGGCCGGTTGCGGCGCGAGCTGAAACGGGCGCGCCGGGAGTTGGCGCGCCTGCCCGGAGACCGCTCTCTGAAAGCCGCGGAACCCGATGACCTCAAGAGGCTCCGCGCATTGCGCCCCGCGGGTCCGCGCATCATGGCGAAGACACTTGCAGGCGCCGAGTACCGGCGGCGTCTCAAAGGCGCGTGGCTGGGGCGTGCCGCGGGCTGCACCCTTGGCGCCCCGGTCGAGAATTGGTCGATAGAGGCCATGGAACAACTCGCCAAGAGGTGCGGTGTGCCGTTTCCTCCCGAGGATTATTGGCCCGGCCATCCGGAACCGGAGCGGCCCTGTTATGGCGTCTCGCGGGTGAGGGACTTTCTTAAGGGGCATATGTGCGGCATCCCGGCCGACGACGACCTCGGCTACACGCTTCTGGGGCTGCTGATCCTCGAGACTTACGGTTCCGAGTTCACGACGGAGGATGTCGGCAAGGCCTGGGTCGAGTACCTCCCCATCGCCTGTACGGCCGAACACGTCGCGCTCGAGAATCTGAAACGCGGCGTGCCGGCCAGGCGCGCCGGCGTCATCGATAATCCTTATCTCGAATGGATTGGCGCTGATATTCGGTGTGACCCGTGGGCCTATGCCGCCCCCGGTTGGCCCGAAAGAGCCGCCGAAATGGCCTACCGCGACGCGTACCTTTCCCACCGGCGCAACGGCGTCTATGGCGCGATGTTTTTCGCCGCGGCCATCTCGGCAGCGTTCGTGCTTGAGGACCCGCTGGATGCCGTCGGTATAGGTCTTACGGAGATCCCCGCCGAATGCCGCCTCGCCAAAGACATCCGATGGGCCCTCGGGAAAACCAAGTCGCTTTCGGGCTGGCAGGAAGCCCGTGCTCTTGTCGACGGGCGGTTTCAGGGGATGCACGCCGTTCATACCAACAACAACGCGTGTCTTACGGTGTTCGGACTCGCCCTCGGCGGCGGCGATTTTACCCGCACCATCGGCACGACCGTGGCCATGGGCCTCGACAACGACTGCACCGCCGCAACAGGCGGTTCCCTGCTCGGAGCGGTGCTGGGTATTGGCCGCGTCCCCGAGCACTGGTGGAAACCGTTCCGAAACCGGACGCATGCCTACCTCAGGAACGCTGCCGAGTTTCGGAATTCGGATATTGTCCGGAGATTCGAGGCGGTTCGCGTCACGCCTGAGCCCTGAGACCATGCATGGCTAACCGCCGGATAGTGTGGAGCAGGGCAACAGAAGCGCTTTGGCATTCGGGACGCAGGCCCGGATTTCGAGACGCCCATCGGGTGAGATAAGACCGGCGCGTGCGTTATGCGTTACAGCGCCAACGGCGCGAAACATGGCAGTCCAGGCTGAAGGTCTGGGGTCGATGTTTCGGGCCTTCAGCCCTCTTTTTTGTTTTAAACCATATCCCCTGGCCCTTCAGGCCAGGCTGGTATGTGACGCGCCGTTGGCGCTGAAGAAGGCTTGGCAACGTGGTCACACGGGGGTGCGTGGCGCGATAACCGGGCTTGGCAGTGCTTCCGGGGATTGGATATATTCGCTTTGGACATATTCGTTTTGTTGACCATTGCCTTGCCCGCGCGTATGATGTTTTTCTGTTACAAGGGTTTTTCCGAACGCTCTCTCGGAGCACGTGATTCGCGCCGGGAATGTTGCGAGTAAACCATGGGGATGGAGTCAGTCATGACGCTCAAGTACGCTTCCATAATGTGCCTGCTTTGTTGCAGCTTCGCTTTCGCCGCCACGGAGCCCGGCCCCTTGCCGAGTCCCGAGCCTCCTCTGTCCGCGGAGCCGGGCGCGGCTCCCCAGGAGGAGTTTCGTGGCGTAGATGTTTTGATCAACGCAGCTCCCATGCAGGAAACGATGAACGCCATCGAGGACTACCTGGCGAAGCACGCTGAACTGGCTGAACGGCCCGCCGGGGGCGAGGTGTTAAGGCTTACCGTGCAGGACTGCGTCAACATGGCCCTCGAAAACAACGAGAAGATCTTTCAGGCCGAGAGC
>DAOLNV010000017.1:0-47013 GCA_035416745.1 Candidatus Hydrogenedentota bacterium
CGCCGAGCGCCAGCTCGGCATTCTTTTGCCGTCTGCCCCGTCGGCGCTCCGGAGGAGGCATGCCGTCCGTCCTTGGCGCCCCGGAGACCCCATGCCGCCGCCGTTGGTGCTTTGGAGGACGCCTGCCGTTGGCCGTTGGCGGGGTTATCTGACCACGGCAAGGAGATGGCGCCCCTGGGAGCGCCGAGCGCCAGCTCGGCATTCTTTTGCCGTCTGCCCCGTCGGCGCTCCGGAGGTCCCAAGGGGGATCGTGGGAGAGTCGTCCGGGACATCGGGTAGCCCAGACGTTTCGCTGACCCGGGCAGGGGCTTACCGCAATACGCCTCTACGGAGGGCTGCCCCGCGCGCAGCGTAATACGTGCCCACGGCGCACCCGGCCCTCCGAACAGCCATTCGGGACGGCAAAGCGCCAAACCGGCCCAGCGGCGGTTACTTCGCCAGGCGGAAGCCGGTGTCGGCGTCCGTGGCCGATGGCTCGGCATAGTAGCGATACGCGGAGCGGCAGTAGCTGCCGCTGAAATACCAGCTGCCGCCGCGCAACACGCGGGTCGAGCCCGATGCCGGCCCGGCCGGATCGGTCGCGGGGCTGGCCGAATAGTAGCCGGCGTCGTACCAGTCCTTACACCATTCCCAGACGTTCCCGCTCACGTCGTACAGGCCGAACGCGTTCGGGAGGCCTTGGCCCACCGTGTTCGCGTAGTATTCGCCTGACTGCTCGGCACTGTCATTCCACCACGCGTAATCGTTAATCTCGACGTAGTCCGGGTCGTCGCCCCAGTAGAACCGGGTCGCGGCGCCCGCGCGGCATGCGCACTCCCACTCGGCCTCGGTCGGCAACCGGAACGTCCTGCCCGTCAGGCTGTTGAGTTGCGTGATGAACTGCTGGGCGTTGTCCCAGCTCACATACACCGCCGGAGTGTCCGGCTCATCCAGCACGGACCCTTCGCTTGCCCAAGGCTCGGTTCCCATCACCGCAGTCCATTGGGCTTTTGTCAGCTCGTACTTGCCCATCCAGAAGCCGTGCGTAAGGGTCACCGAATGCTGAGGGTCTTCTTCGGGTGAACTGTCCAGTTCGCCGGGGTACCGTCCCATCATGAAGGTGTCGGGTTCGATCCACAGCATGGCGAGCGGCACGTTGCCCGGGAGGATGATGGTCTCCTCGTTTCCGCCGCCGCTCTGGTCGAGCATGATGCTGTCGCTTACTACAGAAGACTCGCCGGCGTCGTTCCGCACCTTGAAATACACCGTCTTGGCGCCGTTGCCCGAAGACAGCGTAAACGACGGCGCTACCGAATACGGGAGCCATGGCGCCCCGGCAAAGATCGACGACTCCGACGCCATATATTCCGTTGGCGCTTCGGAACAGGTGTTATTGAGCGTCACGGCGGCCGACGGCGCAGCAGCCGCGCCATCGTTGATGGCGAACGAGGTCACCGCGGGTCTGTTCCCGGGCGGACAACCGACAAGCGCCAGGGCAACGACCGAAAGAATAATCGTGGCAAGGTTGCGTGCAATTGACATGGCCTTTCCCTCCCGTGGTTTTCCGCCGGACCAGGGACGACACGATGCAGGCTTGCCTCTGCCTGGTTCAGCGGGAACGGACACGCGCCGATTCTTCCAAGCGGCCAGAGTTGGTTGTGGCTGCATGTTCAATTGTGCGTATTCTGAGGCGATGTGACCCCGAAATGGGGATGGCGCACCAATGAATTCATCCCATCCCGCGGCACATCGTCTTGATGCGGCCCGCCGGGCCACCCTGGGCCGGTTGTTTGCCGTCAGAGCCGGTCTCCGTTTCGCCCGGCAACTCCCATGTTACGCGGCGGCGAATCCATGATTCAATGGTCTGGTCGCAGGCGTTGTTTCCGGGCCGTTTCGAGACGAAGTCGCGCTTCACGGTTTCCTGGCTGAACCCACATCCTCGGATGTTCTTCCCCCGACGCTGGCAATCACGAAGTCCACGAGTTCCTCGCTTTGAAACCACCCGGGCCACATGTCATGGCCTCGCCCTTTGATGACCATGATTTCCATTTGTCCGCCGTATCGGTTGTATTGTTGGGCCAAGGCGGAGGAATTGGCCTCGAGGGGCACGGTGTCGTCGCTGTCGCCGTGGATGTGAAAGATGGGAACGCGGGCTTTCGCCAACGGTTCCACGCGGCTGACGGGGTTGTGCGCCTCGAGTTGGCCGGCGAGTTGCTCTTCGGTCATGCCGTACGCGCCGCACGCTTTGTCGAGGCCGGGGTAGCTTCTGATATCGCAGACCGGATAGATGCCGGCAATGGCGCCTACGCACTCGGGATGCTCCACGGCCCAGTTGTAGAGCATCAGCCCGCCGCGGCTTCTCGCCAGCAGGCATGGCTTCTTCGAGAACCCACGCTGCTCGACAAGCCGTTCGTATAATGACGTATAGAGCGCCCGCCCTTCCGGACTGCCATACGATTCACCCACATCGATACCGGCGACGGCGATGCCCGCATCCGTGAAGCGTTCGAACATCCATTTCTCTTCCGGACCCGGATAGGGTGCAAGGCTTGGCGCGTACCACACCCACGGATTCGTCTCGGCAGGTTGCTTCGGCGAAATCAGAAATGCGGTGTGGCCCTGAACCTCAAAGACCTCGCCCGACACCGGCAGGTCCTTTGAGGGCTTCGCGGGTGCAAGCATTTCCAGGGGCACGACGAGCACGTCAAACGCGAATACCTCGCGCTGCTCGGGCACGATGCGGGACCACGGATGAAGCGAAACCTCCGGCGCGTTTGGGAGCGCGTCGTCCACATGGTAGTCCTGAACGTATGAATTGGGCAGGGAAACCGTACTGTATCCTTCGGGCGTCTGGCCGCGAAAACGGAGCCGGCCCGTGGCGTCGACCGCAGCCACGATGGTCACCCGGCCCGAGGACGAAGCAGGCTGCGTAGCGCACAAAATATGGGGGCCCGTGAAGACGGACACGTCGCGCAAGCGGGCGCGCTCTCCGGCCTTCGGCGTCGCGAGCTTTTGAAAGCGCCGCCCTTCGAGCGTCAGGCCGATGGGCAGAATGCACGAGACTGACGCCGTTTCACCGGCGCGGAACGTGCCGTCGAAGCGGAGATAGCCGTTCTCGGTCGACGGCATGATTTCCTTGCCGGCGAATCGGACCTGCTCAACGCCCATCGCCCAGTGGGGCACGCGAAACCAAAGCGTGATGTTCTCAGCGGGCGGGCCCTCGTCCTTCGGCGCGAGCGTCACGTCCATGTTGACGCCGATGGCGCTGGCGCCGGAATCCGTGCGCACGGCCACGCGCCAGTCGCGCCCGCCGGCCTTCACAGACGACGCAAAATCGAGCGCGAAGTTCACGTAGATGCCCCGGTCTGAGCCGGCGGCCAGATAGGACTTGGCAATGTGCAGCGCCAACGGGCCGGCGAAGCAGCAACAGTAATCGGCCTCGAGCATGCTGTCGGCCGCGAAGGGTCCGGCGATCGGGTCGCCGTCGAAGTACAGGTCGCCGTAGCCGCCGTTTTCGCATTGACTGGCAGGATACTGGTTGTGAAGCAGGCGATCGGCGACCTCGAGATAGCGCGTTTCGCCTGTAAACCGCCACAGGTCAAGACAGAACCGCAACCAGTCGGCCTCGCTGCACGTTTCGCCCGCCCGGTAGAACACGTCCCATCGTTCGCCGATGCCGCCAATGGGCCAGACATACCCGCCCGCGACCGCCGTGTCCCATTTCGCGCGCGCGCGGTCGAGGTATTTCCGGTCGCCGGTGATCTCGTAGAGGTACAGGATTCCCCGCCAGGCCGAGAGGTTGCCGTGGCTGTGGTCGATGGGGAGAACGTCGAACCTCGAGAAGAACTCGGCCATCCGCTGCGCCTGCGCGAGGTAGCGCCCGTCGTTGGTCTCGCGGTAGAGCATGGCCAATCCTTCGATGGCCGGGAAATAATTGCATGTATAGCTGTGACCGTACGTACCGCTGGCGCGATAATCGGAATCCCGTTGGGGATCGCAGAGTTGATCGGCCGTTGCAACATAGAAATCTCCCAGCCGTTTGGCCGCGTCCAACGCCGCCGGGTCGTCGTATTCACGCGCGCAAACGACCAGGCCGGCCAGCAGGCGGGCATTGCCCCAGAGCAGGCAAATCGTGGGCGAATCCTCGGCAAGACCCTCCTTTGTCAGATCCACATCGACGCCGAAGTGCCCGTCCGGCTTCTGGAATTGAGAATTCCGTTCCCGCGTTATCGCGGCCAGTACCGGCGCCAGCGTTGCAGGCGATTTCTGGCCGGCCGGGCTGGTCAACGCCGTCAATTCGATGAAACGGCCGGAAACATCACCGCTGAAGTTTGTGTATCTGCGCTCCACCTCGAACGACAGGTCGGCCAAGAGCCACTCCTCGGTATACGGGGCCATATCCATCCGCGCGACGCCGCGCCGCAACGCATCACCCAACGTCCCGCCGAGTTCGACGTCCCGAGGGTTCGCCAGGACGGCCTGAGGCCAGGACGCTGGTTCCGCGTTCGCGTTCTGGAAAACCGCAAATCCCTGGCTGGTGATGGCAAGTACGAGAACCGCCGAGATCGGATTCATATTGCTCATGCTGTATCGCCTCCTGCGATGAAGGTTACGTCGAGCACCAAATCGTTCTGCCTGAGCCGGCAGAGGCCCCGGTTCAGCGAAAATTGGACAGCCGGCGCTCCCCGCGTGGCACGAATGCCGCCGTTCGCCTGCGCCTTTTCCGAAACGCATCCTCTTGAGCAGCCCCGCGGGACTATGGGCTGGCAGGGGACTCTCGGGCAGAGCCGGCCTCCGTTTCGCCCGGTAACCGCCATGGTACGCAGCGGCGAATCCCTGATTCAACGGCACGGGCTGCCCTGCCAAGAAAATTCAAAGAAAAAGACCTGGTTCCGCAAAGGTTTTTCTCGCCGTTTCGATGCCACTATTCCTTGTGAAACGGGGCGGTCCGGCACCATGCCGCCAAAAGGAGGAATTACACGCATGGAAACCACGAATTGGCACTGGCGAAGGGAGTACCCGGTGGCTCCCGCGAAGCTTGACGCCGTGAACGAAGCGCGGAGTCTCTGGCATGAAACTCCCGGCGAGATCGAAGATGCCCTCGAGTACGGCCGCGAGAAAGCCCGGCTGTTGCGATGGGTGCGGCGGCATATGAAATCCAAGTTGTCGGCGCGCGAGCGCCGTTGCGTCGAGCTGTTGTTTTTCCGTGGGCTGACGTACCGCGAGGTGGCTGAGCGCACGGGGACACACCCCTCGGTGGTGCACCGCGCGGTTCAGCGCGGCCTGGTCAAACTGCGCCGGCAGTTGGCAGACCGCCGCACCCGCGCACGGCTCCGGGTTACGCGCTTCGAGAATGCGGCAACGCGGGGGCGCAGGGAATAATGCGTTCGATAAGGAGAACGGGGTATACTAAGCGCTTCCGATGGTCTGGCATGCGTGACCGGCCTGTGCCTTGCCGGCCGGTAAACCAGAAAAGGCGCGTTCGACACGAATCCCGTGCAAACAGCCACGCCCCATGAGCATGCCGGGAGGGACCGTACCGGGAGGAGAAGCTACATGATTACTCGCGAAGATGCTTTGAACTACCACAGCGTGGGACGGCGCGGCAAAATCGAGGTTATTTCCACGAAACCCTGCCAGACCCAACGCGACCTGTCCATGGCCTACACCCCGGGCGTTGCCGAGCCGTGCCGCGAGATCGAGAAAGACCCCAGCCTTGCGTATGACTACACCGCGCGCGGGAACCTGGTCGCGGTGGTGACCAACGGGTCGGCCGTGCTCGGGCTGGGCAAGATCGGCGCGCTCGCGGGCAAGCCCGTCATGGAAGGCAAGGGCGTGTTGTTCAAGCGTTTCGCCGATATCGACGTGTTCGACATCGAATTGGACACAAACGACCCCGAAGAGATTATCCGGGCCGTCAAGCTCATGGAACCGACGTTCGGGGGCATCAACCTCGAGGATATACGCGCCCCCGAGTGTTTCCTGATCGAAGAACGGCTCAAAGCCGAGATGGATATCCCGGTATTCCACGACGACCAGCACGGCACCGCGATAATTTCGGGGGCGGGACTGATCAATGCGCTCCAGATCGCCGAGAAGGACATCGAGAAGGTGAAAGTGGTGTTCAACGGCGCCGGGGCCGCGGGCATTGCTTGCGCCAAGTTCTACATCGCGCTTGGCGTGAAGCCCGAGAACGTGATTCTCTGCGACAGCACCGGCGTCATCTACAAAGGCCGCACCGACCGCATGAACCCGTACAAAGAGGCGTTCGCCGTCGAGACCGGCGCGCGCACCCTCGAGGATGCGCTTGAAGGCGCCGACGTCTTCGCGGGCCTTTCGGTCGCGAACTGCGTTTCGAAGAAGATGGTGCGGGCCATGGCCGACAGGCCCATCATTTTTGCCATGGCCAACCCCGATCCCGAGATTACGTACGGGGACGCCCTCGAGGCGCGCGACGACGTTATCATGGCGACGGGCCGGAGCGATTACCCCAACCAGGTCAACAACGTGCTCGGCTTCCCGTTTATTTTCCGCGGCGCGTTGGACGTGCGCGCCCGCGCCATCAACGACGACATGAAGATCGCGGCCGCCTATGCCCTCGCCAACCTCACCAAGGAACCCGTGCCCTACCAGGTGGAAAAGGTTTACGGCGGCGGGCGGCTGCGCTTCGGTCCCGAATACATAATTCCGAAACCGTTCGACCCGCGCGTGTTGATTTGGGAGGCGTCGGCGGTGGCTCAAGCAGCCATGGAAACCGGCGTGGCACGTATCGAAATCGACATCGAGGAATACCGCGAAGAGCTCGAGGGCAGGCTGGGAATGTCGCGCAAGGTCATGCGGGTGATGATCAACAAAGCCCGCACGCACCCCAAACGGATCGTCTTCCCTGAGGGTGACCAGCTCCCCGTGATCAAGGCATGTGAAACCATCCTGGACGAACGGATGGCGCAGCCCATACTCCTCGGGCCCAGACAACGCATCGAGGCCATGGCCGAGGAGAGCGGCATCCCCCTCGATAGCGCCCTCGAGATTATCGACCCACGGACCACTGACCGTCACGACCGGTACGAGCAGGAGTTCTACCGCATGCGCCAGCGTAAGGGCGTCACGGTTTCGCTGGCCCACGAGTTGATGCTGTTGCGCAACTATTTCGGGGCCATGATGGTCCATCTCGGCGAAGCCGACGGTATCGTGTCCGGCCTCACCACGAATTATGCGGACACGCTGCGGCCGGCGCTCCAGATCATCGGTACGCGGCCGGACGTCCGAAAGGCTGCCGGAATGACGATACTGGCCATGCGCGACCAACTGTATTTCTTCGCCGACGTGTCGGTGACGATCGATCCCACGGCGGAGGAATTGGCCGACATCGCGATCCTGTGCGCGAATCGCGTGCGCGAGTTCGAACTCGAGCCCCGGCTCGCCATGGTGTCGTTCAGCAATTTCGGCAGTGTCCAGGCCCCCGAGGCCGAGAAGATGCGCCGTGCCGTCGAACTGGTGCGCGAACGCGCGCCCGGTCTGAAAGCGGATGGCGAAATGCAGGCCGATACCGCCATCTCGCCGGACATGCTCGAGGAGAACTTCCCGTTCTCGGACCTCAAGGGCGGGGCCAACATTCTCATTTTCCCCTGCCTTAATTCGAGCAATGCCGCCTGCAAACTCGCGCAACGGTTCAGCGGGGCCGAGAGCATCGGACCCATCCTTCTCGGCATGAACAAGCCGGCCCACATCATGGAGTACGGCGGCTACAACGAGGCCGACATCGTCAACATGACAGCGCTGGCCGTCGTCGACGCCCAAGGCGCCGTGTCCGACCTGCTTCGAAAATAAGGCCGGCGCGGAAAAAGGCCGTCCGTTGATCCGGCTCATACCCGAGCGGGTGGGGCTGCTTGTCTTCATCGTCATGCGCGGCATCGCGAGCAGCCCGGGCGTTTGAACTCTCCGCACTTCGTTTGCTATACTTGTTTGGTTTTGCCGCCGGGAAACGGGGCGGCGGTTTCAGAAGTGTGCCTGGCTCAATCCGTTAATCCGCCGCATGCATAACAGTTGAGGACGAGTTGTGGTAGAGCGGACGTTCGTGATGATAAAGCCCGACGCCGTCGGGCGCCGCCTCATCGGCGAGGTCATCGGCCGGTACGAGGCAAAAGGCCTGAAACTCGTGGGCCTGAAGATGCAGATCGTCTCAAGAGCGCTGGCGGAGAAACATTACGCCGAGCATCTTGGCAAACCGTTCTACCCGGGGCTATTGGATTTCATTACGTCGGGTCCCACCATCCAGATGGTGTGGGAAGGCGAAGAGGCCATTGCCATGGCGCGCAAGCTCAATGGGGCCACGAACTCGCGCGAGGCGGATGCCGGCACGATTCGGGGCGATTTCGGTCTCACGGTGCAGAACAACCTCGTGCACGCATCGGACGCGCCGGACACGGCCAAACGGGAGATTGCCCTGTATTTCGAGCCGGCGGAATTGTGGGAGTATTCGCAGCCCGGCGAAGCTTGGCTGCGTGAATAAACAGCGGTTTGGACCGAGCAGGAAAGGAGGCCATCGCATGGCTGGTGGACGTAAGGTTCGTCGCGCGAAGATCGCCAAACACAAACGCAAGAAGAAGCGTCGCGCGAACCGCCACAAGAACAAGTAGCAAGCGGATGGCGCGTCTCGGTTCGGGTGTTTTGCAAACGTACCACGGCCCCGGTTTTCGGGGCCGTGGGCGTGCGTGTGACAATGCGGCACGGACCTGCACGGGATGTGCTGGAGGTGGTCGATAATGGCGGATGAAGAGAAGAAGATTCTCATCGATGAAGACTGGAAAGCCCAGGTAGCCCGCGAGAGAGAACAGGCCCGTGCCAAGTCCGGGGAGAAAGCCCAGGAAGCCCCTCAGCCGGCCGCAGACACAAAACCTGATGCTGAAATGCCTGAGGAAGAGCCCGTCGAGGCCAGTTTCACGGCACTGGTCAACAGCCTGGCAGCGCAGGGGCTGTACGCGCTCGGCGTCATCGCTCCCCAGGACGCCAAAGAGGTGTATGTGGATATCGCGTCCGCGCGCTTCATCATCGACACGCTCATGATGCTGCGAGAGAAAACCAAGGGCAATCTGACGTCCGAGGAGTCCGGTCAGCTTACGGGCACCCTGGCGGATCTCCAGCGTTTCTATGTGGCGCGTGCCCAACAGGTGCATGAGCAGACCTTGAAACAAGCGGGGGTCGATCTGAAAAACCTGCGCAATCCCAAGGCGTAAGCGGCTCGGGCGCCATTAGAGAGAGAAGGAGGCGAGCCATGCCTGCCTATGTCGTCGTTGGTATGCAGTGGGGCGACGAGGGAAAAGGAAAGATCGTCGACTACCTCACGAAGTATGCCGAGATGGTGGTCCGTCATCAGGGCGGAAACAACGCCGGCCACACGGTGGTGGTGGACGGGAAGCAGACCATCCTTCATCTTATCCCCAGCGGCATTCTCCACAAGGGCATAACGTGCATCGTCGGCAACGGCACAGTACTGGACCCGGCGGTCGTCATCCAGGAACTGAACAGCCTGGAAGCCGCGGGCTACGAGACCCACGGGCGCTTGTTCTTCTCGGATTGCGCCCACGTGATCATGCCGTATCACAAGCTGCTCGACAAGGCCCAGGAGCGTTTCCGGGGCAAAAACCGCATCGGCACCACGGGCCGGGGCATCGGCCCCTGTTACGCCGACAAGGCCGACCGCATCGGGATCCGAATGGGCGACCTGGTGAACGAGCCCATCTTCAAAGAGAAGCTCGCGGCCGTCCTCGATTACAAGAACGGCGTACTGGAAAAGGTGTTGAACGAGGCGCCGCTGCGCTTTGAGGACGTCTTCGAGGAGTACCGGGTCTACGCGGAGCGGTTGCGCCCCTTTGTTACGGATGCGGTAAAGCTGGTGCACGACGCGGTCGCGGCCGACAAGCGGATCGTCTTCGAGGGCGCCCAGGGCGCCATGCTGGACCTCGATCACGGAACCTACCCCTACGTCACGAGCTCGACCACGGTGTCGGGCGGGGTATGCGCGGGCGCCGGGGTAGGCCCCACCAACATCCACGGCGTAATTGGGATCGTGAAAGCCTATACGACCCGTGTGGGCGAAGGCCCCTTCCCCACGGAGTTGACCGATGCCCTGGGCGAGCAACTGCGCACGCAGGGGAACGAGTATGGCGCCACCACGGGGCGGCCCCGCCGCTGCGGCTGGTTCGATGCGGTGCAATTGCGCCGCGCTTCGAAACTCAACGGCATGACCGCAATCGTGTTGACGAAGCCGGACGTGCTCAGCAACCTGGACCCGATCAAGATCTGCACGGCGTATCGGGTGAATGGCAAGGTCACCAAGGATTTCCCGACGGGCATCGATGTCCTCGAGAACATCGAGCCCCTGTACGAGGAGATACCGGGCTGGAACCAGGATATCTCGTCTTGCCGCACCTGGGAAGAGCTGCCCGAGAAAGCCCAGCGCTATTTCCTGCGGATCGAGGAATTGCTTGGCGTGCCCGTATGCACCGTCAGCGTCGGACCCGGCCGTGAACAGACCATCGAACGCATCGATCCATTTGCCATCGATGCCTGCGGCGCCGGGCACGGATTGACGGGAAATCCCGCATGAGGTTTACCGCGCGTCATCGCACGTTCTCGCCATGACGACAAGACGCCCATATGCCTTTGGCCGCGGCGCCCGGCTTTGCTGCCGGGCGCTTATGGTTTTCGTGGCGGCAGCGGCCTGTGGTTGCCTCGCCGGTCCCGAGCCGATTCCCCCGAAGGAAGCGCTCAACCGCGCCCACCAGCGCATTACGCGCCTGCTCGACGAGGAGCGGACCCAGTATCCGGCCGCCATGGCCATCGAGTCCCCCGAGATACCCGCGGACCCGGCCCGTATTGTGGTCTGGTATCCGTCACACCCGATCATCGCGGCAGGGCTTAGACGGCCCGGCGGACCGGCCGCTTTCGAACAGGCCCATCCCGGGCTGAAACTTGATGGTCAGTTCATCGGCGAATGGCATGTGGCGGTTCAGAAGCTTACGGTAGCTCTGGCCGCCGGTGACGTGCCGGATATCGCGGTGGTCGAGCGTTCGTGGGCGGCCCGCCTGGCTCAGGCCGGCCGGCTCATGCCCCTGGACGGGTTTCTTCCCCTGGAGGTACTCGACGATATCCATCCGGCGGCGCGCGACGCCTACGCGATGCAGGGAAGGGTGTGGGCGTTGCCCGCGGACGGTTTCTGCAGCGTGTTGTTCTTCAATCGGGACCTGGTGGCGAACGCGCCAGAAACGTGGGACGAGCTGCGCAACGCCGCGCCCGGGGCCAAGGCCGTCCGCGCCATCGGTTACGTCCCCTTTGTCGAATCGTTGTGGTCAGCCGGGGGCCGGGTGTGCGAACTCAATCAGAGCGGCCTGACCGCGCCAGCCGCGATGCGCACGCTCGAGTTCCTGCTGGAGTTGCGCGACTCGGGACGAACCGAGGCGCGGATGTTGCAGGATCCCGCGTGGGGATTCTCAGCATTTCTCAACGGCGACGTCGCCATGACGGTGGGGTCATCGGAATGGCTGCCACAGACGTTTGATGTGAAGTTTCCGGTGGGCATGGCACCAGTGCCGGGAGAGAGCGGCCCGGTATCACGCCTGGGAGACATGGCATTGGTCGTTTTCGCAAAATATGCCCCCGCGAAACGCAACGGTATTGTGGCCGTGTTGGATTTCCTGACCGGACCGACCGTGCAAGGCACGGAGGCGGCGTTTCGCGGCTCGATGCCCGTGCGGCAATCGGTGGCGGACACGGCCGAGATTCCCGCGGGGCTGCGCGAAGCATACGCCGCAGCTCAAGCGCCGCCTTTCACGGGCGTCTGGAGCGCCGCCGAATTCGAATTGTGGAGTGCCCTCGAGCTGACGTATCGCTGGGCGGACCAAACGGAAGACTCCCGGAACAAAGCTCAATAGGCGCCACGCGGACCGTGCCACGGCGAAATAGAGGGCTGAAACTAAGTCTCCTCCGCCCCTCCGGGGCAGGATGATGGAGTTGGCTTATCCCGGGGCTGCGGCCTGCCGCCTCTTGCGGGGCTCCGGACTTGATCTCCGCGGTCACCGCAGCGCGGGCGTCTCGCCTGCAGTTTCCGGGTAGAATGAGCATTTTGCTCATGATTGGCATCCGGGGTTATGTCTGTTGGAGACCTGCGGTCGTAAGAGTGGCATGGTCGGGAGACCATGCCACAGCGCGGGGGTGAGGAATGGATGGGTGTCAAGGGTGTGAACGGGTGAAAGGTGTGAAGGGTTTGGAGGACGCGCCACAGCGGGGACGTGCATGTTGTCTTCGCAGCGGAGGGCCGGTTGGAAAACCGGCACTCGGCTGAGCGAAAAACAGTGATAGGTGATACGTGGGGCCGGGGGATACTTGCCGGAGCCGCTCATCCAAACCCGAAACCCGCTGCACGGAAACAGGTGTTGTGCTTCTCGTTTCGGTGCCCGCTATTTCGTCTTCATCTCGTGCATTTCGTCGCTTTGCCGCTATAGGTTCTTTTGCACTGCAACCACGTATCATCACGCCGAAACAGAAGCTCTGGCTCAAAACGAAACCGGCGGCGAAGGCATCTTCGCCGCCAGCACGTAAACGTTCTCTCGAACGTCAGGATCATTCGGGGATCAGCCACGCCTCCGCGACCTGGCATCCGCGTCCTTCAACACGCTGCCATTCGAGGTCGAGAACGCCGTCCGCCGTCAATTCCTTCGGCAACACGAAGTCAACGGGCCATATGGGATTGGGCTGCGCCATGGGTCCGTGTACCTCGTGGCCCCCGTCAGCCACGAGCCGCATCGTTGGCCTGAACCGCCCCGCATAAGTAACGCGCAGGGTGTAGGCCTTGGCGGGGTCCAGCCCTTCGTAGTGCATCTTGAGGGGGGTAACGAACAGCGTCTGGGCTTGGTCGAGCCAGGACAGCCGGTCGTCGGTGTACTCGCGCGTCCTGTTGTCCTGGCCGCGGGCATGTTCGCACTGCGGCCCGTTGACGAAACCGGGGTCTTCCTCCCATGTGGTCTGCTTGACGAGGTGAGGCTGTTTCCAGGCGCATCCGAGGTCGTCGTACAACGCGCCGGGTTTCGGATTCTCCCACGTGAGGAGCCGGTCGATGACGGCATTCCGCTCATCATCGCTGGCCAGGGCCGGAAGCGTTGCGATCTCCTTCATGAGCCACAGCCTGTTGCTGAGCGGAAGGTCGATGCCGTCGAGAATGGCCCCGCGCTCGGGGTTAAGCGCAAAATAGGGCGGCAGAACCGAGAGCTGCATCCCGATGCTCTCATGCATCGCCATCGAGACCTCCTCAATGCGCTTCCGAAGCTCCGGACGCACCTGCGGCGGCGGGGTCTGACTGAGTTTCGTGTGCAGCGCGGCCGCCGCTTCGCCAACTCCGGTTCCCCGAATGCCTTCCAGGGCAGTGTAGATTTCCTGTTCCTGTGCGGTCTCGGCGGCCAACCGCGCGCGGATATACCCGTCGCAAAGCGCACGCAGCAGGTAGAGCTGGAACCGCCAGTTGCCCGACAAATCGGCCCCGCCCCGTTGCTCGAGGGCCTGCCAATGCGCCAGCGTCGCGTCGATGCCAGCATTGTCCAGAACCGGGCCAACCCAGTTGGCTTCCAGCATGTAGAGCCCTTCTGCGACGTCATCCGCGTACGCCTCCCCGAAGAACGCCCGCGCGTACTCGCGCACAATGCCTTTTACGTCCGCTTCCGGATTCCAGGCCAGGGACGTCCAGATCATCTTGTTCAAGTCGTCGTGGCATCCATCCGAATAAGACACAAAACCCTGTGCCAGCGGCGCGAAAAGGTTATGAATATGGGCGGTGCCGATGGGCCTGGGATTTGAGCATTCCCGGCCGATCAACTGGGCAAACGCGCGGTCCCAATCCGGCACCGGGTACTGGCACCGCACATTGTGCGTGATATCGGGGTAGCGGCGAATCGCATAACGGGACGGCGTGCGCTCGCGCTCTTCCTTCAAGGAGATCTGGGTCCACGGCCCGAAGATCACGCCTGTCAGCCACTCCGGCTGGTTGTCTTGAAGGTATTTGAAGAATACTTCGTTCTGCTCAACGGTAAAACCTTGGTTCGATACCCACAGGCCCGCTTTGGGGAAGTGTTTGTGCAGCACCCCGGTCATCTCGGCGAGCCAGGGCATGAGGTCCTGGGGTTCCGTGTCTCCCGGATCGCCCCCAGGCACCATGACGTGATCGATTCTGGGATACGCCGCAAACAAGGCGTCGCGCGCCTCCAATGCCTGCTTGTATTCGTCCGGGTTCTTGACGTTCTCGCCGAGCGCCAGGAAGAGCCACACGTCGATCCCGTAGGAATCCAGCATCGCCGACACTTTCCGGTTCATCTGCTCCTGCGGCAGCGGCATGATCTGGTTGCTCTCTTTGTCCTCGTCCAGGCTCGGGATTACTTCAATCGCGTTCGCGCCGAAAATGATGCAGTCGCGCACATACTGCTCGTACACTTCCACGGTCCACGCATCGTAGCTGTTGGCCGTGTCGCGGTACCCAATCTGATGGCCCCGCATGGAATACACCGGCGCCGAAGACACCGACAGGCTCTCGGGCAGCGTGATGCTGCCCTTCCCTAGTTCCGCCGTACGAATGAGGTGTCCCACAGCATACAGCGCGCCCCGCTCGTCATGGCCGACAAGATACAGCGTGGCGCCGTCGCAATGAACCGCATACCCCTCAGCCTTGTCCGGCACCTGCACCCCCCCCGGCAACGCAAACGATGCGGGCAACGTAGCGGCCGTTCCAAGCACAATCGCCGGCGAGGCGCCGGGTGCTCCAGCCAGAGCAATCTGCACGCCGCTGCGCTTCTCGAGCTCCTGTTGGAGCATTTCCCCCGCCTTCGCAAGCAGCGCGTTCCCTTCCGGAACGTACAGTTGCGCCTTCGACCAATCCACCTCGCCCGGCGCTGCGGCGGCCGCAGCAGCGGGAGGAGCCGCCGGGACTTCAGCCGGCGCGGCTGCCCGCGGCTCAGCCGGCTTTTGGACCGGAGCGGCAGGACCGGTCTCGCTCTTTTCCTGAACACACGAAGTCACACAACAAACGAGCAAAAGCACCAGGGCTTTCGCAATCATATCCGTGGCAATACCCAGACGCATCGTTTCTCCCCTGTCTGTTTTTTGTTCCCTGCACGCACCTTCGGCCTCACGGCACAATGCCCCCGCGAGGCCGGCACTTCGGAACACCCGTAGTACACCCATAATACCAATTTTGGGGACACAATACTCAATTATGATTGCTACACCCGCGAAAGAATCGTCTCTCGTCTGCGTTCCATATCTTTGATATGAAGAATTGAGTATTGTGTCCCCAAAATTGAATTGAGGGGTGCCGGGGGCATTGCTGCGCCCCGCACCCCTCATTTACTGCTTACACTATGTCCGCATGGCCCCGCTTACGCGGCGGCCAGGTGACGTGCGCCATTGTACAAGGTCACGGAAAGTCCATGCCGGAAGTGATGCCGATCGGGTACTTAAATGCGAATTCGTTTACCGGCCATGCATCGTGCCCGTGGTAGCGAGCCCATTCCACGTGGCCGTCCATGAACAGGATGTTCATGCCGCCCGGAATGTGGTTGAACCGGTTGGCATCAACGCCGCCGCCGCCCGCAGAATACGCACGGCTCTCGTCGTACATGACAACGAGTTCAGACTGCGCGGTTGCCGAGCCCGCGGGATTGTTGATGTCGGTGATGCAGAACCGCTCGATGCCTTCACGCAACCGGCGAATGGTGATCTCTTTGCCCGACGGCAGCGGGGGAGGGGTGAAGTCGTTGTCTCTGTTCGCCCACTGAATGCTGCTGTCTGTCGTGTTGTACGAGCCGCTGCCCATGATGTAGCAGCCGACCGCGAAATAGTCATCAACCGTGTTGGTCATCCACTCTTGCGCGATCATGCGGCCGAAGTACCGGTAGCTGCGGACATCGGTGAACCGGCTGGTGTAAAGGTCGGTGTGCCAGTACGGCGCGCACGCATTCGGATTCAAACCGCAATCGTAGAAACGCGCCCTGGCGGTCCCGGAACCAACCAGCGGCTCAACAACCCGGGGGGCAGCTTCCTTGCCAAAGCAGGGGTTGTCCTTCTCCTTGTTGGTGGTGGCATAGGTGACGAAGTTCTGGTCGCAGCCGCCCAGGGTGTTTCTGGCCAGACTGAAATCGGTGGCTTTGTAGTCGTCATACCGGCCGGCCGACGGGCATGCCATGATCATGACGTCCGTGCAGTATTCCGGATAGACCTGCCATGCGCCCATTGCAGCGGCCATCTTCTTGCCCGCGACATTGGTGTCGGTGTTGGTGTGGTCAATGCTGCAATAGGGCCACACTTCGCCTTTTGACTCGTTGGCGAACATCTTGCAGACGATGCCCCATTGCTTGAGGTTATTCTGGCAGCTCGAACGCCGCGCGGCTTCGCGGGCCCGCGCCAGTGCCGGCAGAAGAATCGCGGCCAGAATACCGATGATCGCGATAACGACCAACAATTCAATCAGCGTAAAACCTTTCTTAGATACCATGATATCGACTCCCTATGGTTTATCAAGAGTACTTCACTCAATTGGTCTCAAAACTTCATCTCGGCTCAGCGCGTCGAAACCTCGACGAATATGCCGCGTGGGTACCACAGAATTTCCGCTATTCCCTCCTTTCCTGACTGTTACAGGGGACACCCAGCACCGGAAATGACACTCATCACCTGTACCTATCCCCCTACCGTGTGTGAAACCTGAGGACAGACCTTGAGGCTCCGGCATGTTCCTGAGACTCACCAGCACCCCACGACTCCTGGGTGCTCGTGTCAGCCGCCCTGCGCCGGATTCGGGCCCCCAGACCCTTACCCAAACCCCAACAGGACGTAAGGAGCCACAACGTCCTACTCCAGACGGCGGGCTTTCTAGGAGAGCAACAACCAAATCAAAAGAATAATCGCTTAACTATCAACTGCCCGTCATCTCTTGGCAGGATTGTGCCAGCACTGCCATTTGAATGTCAAGAGCTATCTGTGGTAGCTGTTGTAGGGCATCTGCAAGAACGACGTAAGCTACTAGACTTTAAAGACTTAAGTAAAGACCACAGGAAGGCTTGAGGTGGGAAAAGCAGCCGTTCCACGGTCACCGGCTTCCGCTCCGACGAGTAATTCCGGGGCAAAAACGAATAAAATATCCCCTGCGCGCGCGGCAGTTGCGAATGCGGGCACCGCTCCCCCTCTGGATGATAATCGACAACTAACGGCAAGCCTTGAGGGGATAAGCACAAATCTCACTGATAACCCCTGAATACTCCATCGTTGATCCGGCCGAAAGGAATTCGCGCTCGAAGCAATGCGTTGGCGGGCGAAGTGACCAATAAACCGAGTGTTGTGTCCCCAGAGTCAGAACAGAGTAAGGAGTGCCGGCGATACTGCTGCCGGCACTCCTCGCTCCCGTACTTCTTTTCTATATCCGCACGGCCCCGCTTACGCGGCGGCTGTGCGCAATATGTCTGAGACGGTCTCAGGGGAAATCCAAATTGTCGGGGTCGCAGCCGGGCGGCACCACGTAGGCGAATTCGTTTACCGGCCAAAGCTCGCTGCCATGGTACCGCGCCCATTCCACGTGGCCGTCCATGAACAGGATGTTCATGCCGCCCGGAATGTGGTTGAAACGGTTGGCATCGACGCCGCCGCCGCCCGCATCATACGCACGGCTCTCGTCGTACATGACAACGATTTCCGACTGCGCAAGGGCCGAGCCCGCGGGGTTGTTGATGTCGGTGATGCAGAAACGCTCGATGCCCTCACGCAACCGGCGGATGCTGATCTCTTTGCCGGAAGGCAGCGTGACGCTGAAGTCGCTCGCCCGATTACGCCACGAGGAATTGGTTTCCGAAGTAGGAGCGCCCGGCCACTTCCCCGTGGTGTAGTTGTTCATGACGCTCTGCCCGACCGCCCAGTAGTCCAGCGCAGTGTTCACCATCCAGGACTGCTCGATCATGCGGCCAGGATAGCGGTAGCTGCGAACATCGGTGAACCGGCTCGTGTAGAGGTCGGTGTGCCAATACGGCGCGCACGCGTTCGGGTTGATGCCGCAATCGTAGAAACGCGCCTTTGTGCCGCCGGAGCCTACCAGCGGCTCCACTACTCGGGGGGCAGCTTGCTTGCCAAAGCAGGGGTTATTCTGGTCGTTGTCGGTCGTGGCACGGGTCACCGAATTGGTGTCGCAGCCGCCCAACGCGTTTCTGGCCAGGCTGAAATCGGTGGCTTTGTAGTCGTCATAACGGCCGGCTGACGGGCAGGCGGCGATCATGACGTCTGTGCAGTATTCGGGATACACCTCCCACGCGCCGGGGGCCACGGCCATGTTCTTGTCAGCCGCGAACGACGTATTCGTGTGGTCAATGCTGTTGTAAGGCCAACGTTCGCCCTTGGACTCGTTGGCGAACATCTTGAAAACGATGCCCCATTGTTTGAGGTTGTTCTGGCAGCTCGAACGCCGCGCAGCTTCGCGGGCCCGCGCCAGTGCCGGCAGAAGAATCGCGGCCAGAATGCCAATGATCGCGATCACCACCAGCAGCTCTATCAACGTAAAGCCTTTCTTGGATATCATAATGTCGACTCCCTGCGGTTCTTTACGATTCAGCTCCGTTACTTTTCATTTCATCAGGACCGATAAGCTCTTCGAAACCCTTACGAAGATGCTTGATGAGTACGGATTGCTTCCCTTGGCGCTCTCCTTATCCTTAGGGTTGACGGAGGACTCTCCACCAGGAGTGGCAGCGACCCCAACCGCCAATCCTCTATTCAAGTTCTGCAAGCTGAAGGGTATCGTTTCGCACGGCCCCTCGCCTGCCGCGCCTCGGACTGCCGAAGCGCTATGCTTCAACCGTCTTGTCCGACGTTTGGGCCCTTTTCCATAACCAAAATGCTAACAATGACTTAGGAGCCCGAAAGCCTCTGCGTTAACAACGCCACTTGCCAGCAAGGTCCAAATCACCTAGAATTGACGCGTCAGCCGACAGGTTTCATAGCCAGCAGTCTATGTTGGATACGACACTAACAGGGTTGTAGTGTCGATAATTGAATATTTTGATCGGATTTCCAGAATGAATAAGTTGTACGGGCTGATCGCGGAGCGAACCGTCCAACGGTACGGCTACATATTGACTGCGCAGCGGCCGCTATCCGTTGGCTACCACGAGTTCACGCATGTGAACGGGGAAACCCCGCGTCCGTGCGAGGACTTGGCCTGGCCGGGTACGGTGGACCACCTCTCTCCCGAGAACAAGCGCGAACTGCCGCCGCACGACCACGATCATTGCGAGTTGCTGCTGATCCTCGGGGGCAAAGCCGTGCACCGCACGCAACACTACGTGGCGCCCCTGGGGCGGGGAGATATCGTCATGACGTCTCCGGGACAGCCCCACGCGTTCGACCAAATCGACGGCATCCAGCGGATCGAATGCGGGTGTTTGTCGGAATGTGTCGCACACGGCTCGGAGGACCTGTGGGGGGAGCCGGGCGTGCTTCAGCTTTTTCTGGCGCCCGATGCCCTGGCCCCGGCGGGAAGCCTCCGGGTAACCCATCACAGGCTGAATGAAGAGAATCTGGCGTTATGTATCGCGGAATTCCGGGCGATGGCGCTCGAGCTGGAACGGGGGAGGCCATCGCTTCCCTACCTCAGGCGCTGTCTGGGCAAGCTGATAATCGTGGTGGGGCGTTCGTACGCGGATTCCCAAGGGCTTGACCCTTCCGAAAGTCTGAACGAACAGCTTCTCGACTGGCTCAGGATAATCGAGAATCACGCCTCCTCGAACGAGCCGTTCCGCGTGTCTGACCTTGCGAAGCAGTATGGACTGTCGCCGGGCCATCTTGCGCGCCAGTTCAACAAAGCCGTTGGGGTCAGTCCGTCCCAGTATTTCCAGCACCGCCGCGTGCAGCACGCGTGCTGGCTGCTGCTGCACACCCAGCATTCGGTAACGGACATAGCCTACGCGCTTGGTTTTTCGGATGTTCCCCATTTCGAGAGAGTGTTCCACGAGCGGCGCAAGATGACGCCGCGCGCCTACCGCGACCGTTTCAGCGAAAAAAAGCCGTAACTTATCCCCTTCCCACACGAAGGTTGGATGGAGCGGGCGGCCGCTGTCCCGCGGCTGCACTGCACTCCCCGCCATGGCGTGATTTCCACGGTTAACGCCGTGAGGGAAAGGACATAAGCGGCCTGGCGCGCACGTTTGCGCGCGCAGGTTGCGCGCAGCATGCCCGGCACATTCAAGGATCATTTTCCTCAGAGCTTGTGATATAACTTCTGTTCTGGGCTGTGTTTTGGTGTCGGGAATCCGCCCGGACGCCCTGTGCGCAGCAGGCCGGGACCGGGCAGGAATTCAACGTTTGAGGCGCAGGAAGGGATGGGCACGCTATGACGAATGATCTGTCCGGGAAAGAGATCTTATTGGCGGCGATACGGAACGAGCAGACGCCCCGTCCGGCGTGGCTGCCCTTTGTGGGGGTTCATGGCGGAAAACTTATCGGCAAGACTGCGACCGAGTACCTGCAATCCGCGGACTGTGTGGTCGAGGGTTTGCTGAAAGCGCGGGAATTGTACAAGCCCGACGGGCTGCCGGTGTTGTTCGACCTGCAAATGGAAGCGGAGGTGCTGGGTTGTAACCTGCAGTGGGCTGACGAGGTGCCGCCGTCGGTCACGTCGCATCCGCTGACCTCGCGCGCTCTGGGCGATCTGCCCGAGTTCGACCTCGCAAAGGGGCGGTATCCCATCGCGAAGGAGGCCTTGGTGCGCTGCCGAGAGAAGATGGGCAGCGACGTGGCGTTTTACGGCCTGATTACCGGCCCGTTCACGCTGGCGTCGCACCTGCGCGGAAGCGAACTGTTTCTCGATATGATGACGTCGTCCGATGAGGTGCACCGGTTGTTGGATTACTGCGCGAATGTGGGCTGCAAGGCGGCGGATTTCTACCTCGAGCACGGGGCGGACGTAATCGCGGTGGTGGACCCGATGACGAGCCAGATATCTCAGCAGCATTTCGAACACTTCATTGCTCAGCCGCTGAACAAGGTCTTTGCCCACATTGCGGCGAAAAACGGGATGTCGTCGCTGTTCGTTTGCGGCGACGCGACGCGCAATCTCGAGTTGATGTGCCGCACGAAGTGCGACAACGTGCAGGTCGATGAAAACATTCCGCTGGACCTGCTCAAGAACCTGGCTCACAAATACGGCAAATCGTTCGGGGGCAATCTCAAGCTCACGGTGGTACTGCTCTTGGGCAGCGAAGCCGATTGCATGCTCGACGCCATCCGCTGCATCGACCTGGCGGGTCTTCAGGGCTTCATTCTGGCCCCCGGCTGCGATCTGCCGTACGCCACCCCGGAGCGCAACCTGATCGCGGTGGCCCAGATGGTGCACGACGACTATCAGCGCCAGGTGTCACGCACTTCCCTCAAGGCAACCCAGATGGAGTCGTTTGACGATATTCAGTTGCCCGATTACGGCAACAAGGACGTGGTGTTTGTGGACGTCATCACCCTGGATTCGTCGGCCTGCGCGCCCTGCCTGTACATGATTGACGCCGCGCGCAACGCCGCCGAACACGCCAACTGCTATGTCACCGTGCGTGAGCACAAGGTCAAAACGCGCGACGGCATCGGTTACATGTGCCGGCTCCACGTCGAGAACATCCCGTCGATCTGCATCGACGGCAAGCTGCGCTTTTCTTCGCAAATCCCGGACCGCCACACCTTGATAGCCGCTATCGAGGCGCGGGCAAAGGAAAAGCAGGGAGGCGGCGGATGACCGCGCTGAGCCTGGTCACCGGATTCCTGGGCAGCGGCAAGACCACGTATTTGCGCCGGCTCGTCAACCAGTACCGCGACCGCCGGCTGGTGTTCCTGGTCAACGAATTCTCTCCGGTGGACATCGACGGGCCCCTCCTCGGGAGCGTCGAGGATGACGTCCTATCGCTGCCCGGCGGCAGCATCTTCTGCACATGCCTCGTAACGGAATTCATCAGCACCCTCAAGAGCATCCCCGAGCGGTTCGGCAGAGAGGCGCCGGTGGAGGGCGTCATCATCGAAGCCAGCGGCATCGCGAACCCGAAAGTCGTCGAGCGCATGCTCCGCGAGACCAGACTCGACGAACATTACGCCCTCAGCACCATCGTCACCATCGTCGATCCCGGCACGTTCCCCGTTCTCAGGCACACGTTGCCCAACATCGTAGCCCAGGTAGAGGCCAGCGATACCGTCATCCTCAACAAAGTCGATGTGTTCGACGCGAAAACCCTCGAATCCGTCGAAGAGGACCTCCGTCGTATTCACCCCGGGGTGCGGATCGTCCGTGCAACATATTGTGAGGTCGCTCTGGATGTCCTAGCGATGCCGCAATACCGCGGGCTGGAGGGGGAATACGCGCCGTGCGCGGATCCCAATTACGCGCGATTCACCGTGAAGGTGCCGGTTCCCCTCGATGAAGCCAGACTGCGCGCGGCACTGGAGGGCGTGAGGACGGTTCTGTTTCGCATGAAGGGTTTCGTGCCGGGGCCGTCGGGCAGCCTTTACCTCGATTATTCGGGCTCGGGCCTGACCCTCGCACCGGCCGCGGAACCGCATCCCGCCCACGAACTCGCCATCATCGCCAGCGGGCCCCGCTACGAAGAAGCCCGCCGTTTTGTCGAAGCTCTCAAACGCGGCGCCTGCAACGCCTGATGCCGCTCCCCGCGAAGTAACGCTGCCCGTGCCGGCTGGTCCAGGGGGATTCTTTGCGCAACGGATCGCGGTGTCGCATGTATAATAGGACAGGGCGTGCTCGATGGTAGCGGGAGCGCGGTACGGTTGTGGCTGGCCGCGAGAAGCGGGGAAAGCCGGCGTTCCCGTAGAGGGAGGGAAATTCCATGCGAAACAGGATTGGTCTCACCGGGACGTTGCTTTTGTGCGTGTTCATCGCAGGCATTGGGTGCCCGCTGTCGGCGCCGATGCTGCGGCTGGTTTTCAATCAGGGAACCTGCGGCGACACAGCCGGTTACAGCGAATCGGACTATTCAGACTTTTTCGGAGGCGAACAGCAGCTCGGCGACGATTTCGAGCTCACTGCGCCAACGTCGACCGTCACCCTCGTGAAATGGTGGGGCGCCTACCGGGACGACGACCCCGTGACCGACGATTTCACGCTGACTGTCTTCCGGGACAATGGGACCGGCATGCCGGATACGGGCGGCTACTGGGAATGGCGGGCGGGCGACGTCGTAAACCGCACCGCTACCACCATGCGCATTGCCCCGGCCACTTGGGACCTGACCGTCTACGAGTACAGTTGCGAGGTGGAAGGCTGGGTGGGAATGGAGCCGGGCGAAAAATACTTCCTCTCGATTGTCAACGACACGGGCAAATGGATGTGGTGTGACAACGGGTCGGCCTCCGAGGGGAACAACTTCGGCGTGGCACGCGAGGGGTGGGGCGATGACTGGGGCTCCAACGCTGTTGACATGGCCTTCCAGCTCTGGAGCAACGAGGCGCTGTGGCCGCCGGGGATCTGGGAAAAATAGATGCGGCATCTTGCCGCCGACGTTGACCGGCGGGGGCGCCGGTCCCGCACGCCCGTTCTTGCGCTGCAACCCGCGGGGCAGTAGAGTATCCCTTGGCGCACACAAGAAAGGGAGGGCTGTCTCATGGGGAAACGCCGGGGATGGATTCTGGTGATATTGGCGGTGGCGGCGGTCGGCTTGGGGAGCGGCGGTTGCGCGCGGCTGGGCGCACCTCGGGGAAAAGGCCCGCTGACGCTGGCCGATAACGGCCAAACGGATTTCTTCATTGTGATTGCGGAGGACGCCTCGCCTTCGACCAGTCACGGCGCGGCCGAACTGCAGCATTACCTACGCGAAATCACTGGGGCGGTGTTCCCGGTACAAACCGACGCCGTAGCGATGGGCAAGCACGAGATCATCCTGGGCGACAGCAAACACCTGCGCCAGCTCGACACCCGGGTGGATTTCGATGCGCTGGGCGATGAAGGCTACGTGCTCCGCACGGTGGGCCCGCATTTGGTGATTGCCGGGGGCGCGTTGCGGGGCAATCTCTACGGCGTGTACGGCCTGCTCGAAGACCACTTCGGCTGCAAGTGGTTTACCACTGCCGTGAGCCGCGTTCCGAAACAGCCCAGGCTGAAGTTCGGCCCCATAAACGAGACCAAGGCGCCGGTTTTGGAGTACCGGGAACCGTTCGTTATGGATTGTTTTGACGGCAACTGGTGCGCCCGCAACCGGATGAACAGCAGCGCGGCCTCGCTCGAGGAGAAGCATGGCGGCAAGGTGCGTTTCGGCAACGGCATGTTCGTGCACACGTTCAATTCTCTCGTCCCGCCGGATACCTGTTTCGATGAGCATCCCGAGTACTTCTCGGAAATAGGCGGCAAACGGGTCAAGGACCACACGCAACTCTGCTGCACCAACCCGGACGTGGTGCGCATCGTCACCGAAGAGGTTAAGAAGCGCATCGCGGCGGACCCCGGCGCCTTCGTGTACTCGGTGTCGCAGAACGACTGGGACAACCATTGCGAGTGCGCGGTCTGCCAGGCCCTGGCCGAGAAGGAAGGGTCGCAGATGGCGCCAGTCCTGCAGTTGGTCAACCAGGTCGCGGAAGAAATCGAGAAGGTATACCCCGACAAGGCCATCGAGACCCTTGCCTACCAGTGGACGCGCAAGGCCCCGAAGACGATGCGGCCCCGGCCAAACGTCATCATCCGGCTGTGCAGCATCGAATGCTGTTTCATGCATCCCCTGGCCACCTGCGACAGCGAGCAGAACCGCGCGTTCCGGCGGGACGCCGAGGCCTGGGCCAAGGTCGCGAACCGGCTCTGGGTATGGGATTACGTGACCAGTTTCCGCCATTACCTCGTGCCGTTCCCGAACCTCCGGGTGCGTGACGACAACATTCGGTTCTTCATCCGGAACAACGTGGTGGGCATCTTCGAGCAGGACACCTACACGACGCGGAACGGCGAGTTCAACGAGCTGAGCGGCTATCTCAACGCGAAGCTCTTGTGGGACCCTGAATATGGCGAGGACCAGGCCATTGACGAGTTTCTCGAAGCGGTGTACGGCAAGGCATCCAGACCCATCCGTGCCTACCTCGATATGCTCCACGACAAAGTCGAGAAGGAGAACATCCACTGCGACATCTGGATCGGGCCCAAGGAGGCGCCTTACCTGACGGAAGACGTGATGGCGAAGGGCGAGAAGCTGTGGGACAGTGCGGAGGCCGCCGTCGCGGACCAGCCGGCGGTTCTCGAACGCGTAAAGATTGCCCGGCTCTGCCATGAATACAGCTGGCTCGAACAAAACCGGCTCAAGGGCAATGTGCTGTACGAGTTCGACCACGCCAATTTCGCGGTCCAGCCCCGGCCGGATTTTCAGAGGCGCGTGCAATCGTTCTTCGAGGTGGCGCGCAAGGCCAGCGTAACGTGGATGGACGAAGGCACTATCAGCCTGGATGCCTATGCCGAAAGCTTCGCGGTTGCGTTGCAGGGCGGCAGGCAGACTCTTGAACCTCTGGAGCCGGTGGCGGTGGCGAATCCGCAACCCGGCATCGCGTTTCAAGCGTACACCGGCGGATGGGACGCGTTGCCGGACGTGACGGGTCTTACGCCCGCCGGGGAAGGTGTGGCCACGCACGTGCATCTTGACGCCTGGCCTGACGGGGGCGGTTTCGCGCTGCGTTTCTCGGGATTCTTCCTGGCGCCCAACGACGGCATCTATACCTTCGCCATCGGTTCAAACGACGGCAGCCGTCTGACCATCGGCGCCAAGGTTGTTGATAACGACGGGCTTCACTCCCTTCGGGAACGGTCCGCTCAGGTGGCGCTTCGAAAAGGGTACCATCCCATCGCCGTAGAGTACTTTCAGGCGGGCGGGGCCAAGGAATTGTATCTGCGTTACGACGGTCCCGGCATCAGCAACCGTCCGATCCCTCCATCGGCGTTTTATCACGACGCGGGATAACGATGGTGCGGGAATCTCGTGAGGTTCTCATTGGCCGGACGGGCCAGCCGCTGTTATAGTAGCCCGCAAGGAACGAGTGAAGGAAATTCCGTATGATGTATTTTGGCGCATGTTACTATCCCGAGCACTGGACGCCCGACCAGGCCAAGAACCACATTCCTTACATGAAGCGCGCGGGCATTAACGTCGTGCGCATGGGCGAGTTTGCCTGGAGCCATTTCGAGCCCGAGCAGAGCCGCTACCGCTTCGAATGGATGGACACAACCATTCAGGCGCTGCACAAAGAGGGCATCGCGACCGTTTTGTGCACTCCCACCTGCATCCCCCCCCAGTGGGCGGTCGTGAAGCACCCGGGCATGTTGCAGCGGGACGCCGAGGGCCGCGTGCGCAACGCGGGCTCCCGCTGCCATTGCTGCAAGAACGCGCCCGAATACCAGATGCTGTCGGACCGCATCGTCGAACAGATGGCGCGGCACTATGCGGATATGCCGGGGATCATTGGCTGGCAGACCGACAACGAGTTCGGGTGCCACAATTCGACCCGGTGCTATTGTGACCATTGCTTGGCGGCGTTTCGCGACTGGCTGCTGGAGAAATACAAGGACACCGACACCATCAACCAGGCGTGGGGCACGGCGTTCTGGGGATTCGAGTTTCAGCAATGGAACGAGATCCCCCTGCCGCGGCACATGCCCGCCGGCAACAACCCGAGCCATTGGCTCGATTTCGTGCGCTTCTCGTCGGACACCCAAGTCAAATTCCAGCAATCCCAGTTCGAGCTGCTCAAACAGCTCTGCCCGAAACATTTCGTCACCCACAATTTCATGGGCCGTTTTCCCGACATCGACTACTACAAGCTTGCGCAGTTCACCGACTTCCCGTCGTGGGACAACTATCCCGAGAGCGGCAGCGACCCATTTCTGCCGGCGTACCAGCATGAGATCACGCGGTCGTTCACGGGCAAATTCTGGGTCATGGAACAAAAGAGCGGTCCTACGGGCGACTCGGAGACCGGCCTTTTGGGCGAACAGCCCGAACAGGGCGAAATCCGGCGATGGACCTGGCAGGCGATCGCCAACGGGGCGGACGGCGTGTGTTATTTCCGCTGGCGCGCCTGTTTAAGCGGCGCGGAGCAGTATTGGCATGGCATTCTCGATCATGACGGCGTGCAGCGGCGGCGGTACGCCGAGATTTCCAAGACCGCCCAGGAAGTGGCGAAGTTCGGCAACCTGTTCGCGGGGTCCACGGTCGATACGCCGGCGGCTATTCTGCGAAGCTACCCCCTGTTGTGGAGCGTCGAGCGCCAACCCGGCGCGGCCGGATTTCACTACGACGACCACTGCTACGAGATTTACCGCGCGGTGAAGCGCACCGGGCACAACTGTGATTTCGTCAACATCGACGGCGACCTGAGCAAGTACAAGGTGGTCTTTGCGCCATGTCTGTGCCTTGTAGACAAGAAGCTGGCGGACAAACTCGATGCCTTCGCGCAGGCGGGCGGCACGGTGGTATTCACGCCGCAATCGGGGGCGCGCACGCCGAGCAACACGATGTGGGCCTATCCGCGGCCCGGCGCGCTGACCGCCATGGCGGGACTCACCGTCGAGGAGGTCCGCCCATATCACCACGGCCAGACGGAGGCCATCGAACCCGCGGGCGACAGGTCTCCCGTGCCTCCGGCAACCGTCGCGAAATGGGTCGAGGTGCTGGCATGCAAGGAGGCGCAGCCTGTCGCGCAATTTGCAGGCGGCCGGCTCAAAGAGAAGTGCGCGGCCGCACGAAACGCGTGCGGCAAGGGCATGGTGTATTATCTCGGCGTGTACCTGCCGGCCGAGGCGATGGCGGCATTCGCGGCAGCCGTGCTTCCCGCCTTTCCGATTGCGGATATCCCCGAAAATGTGGAGATTGCGCGGCGGACCGGCAAACAGGGGTCGTACATGTTCGTCATCAACCACGGGAGCCAATCCGAGGTCATCACCCTTCCCCATGCCCTCGCGGAGTTGATCACCGGCGAAAAAGCCGGCCCGGAGGTCAAGATCGCGCGCAACGGGGTACTGATCTTCAAGACGTGATCGAACGCGCGGCCCCGGCTTTCGTGTTACAATTCCATCGGAAGGAGGGCTCCACCTGCATGAAGCTGAGCTTTGTCATCCCCGCCTTTAACGAACGTGACTCGGTTCGGGCTGTCGCCGAGGGAATTCTTCAAAACACCGGCGGGCACGATGTACAGCTCCTCTTCATCGACGATGGAAGCACCGACGGCACCTACGAAGAGCTCGCGGCCCTGCGCTCGGAGCACCCCGAGGTCGAAATCGTCCGGTTCCGGCGCAATCTCGGCAAGTCTATCGCGCTTGCCGCGGGCTTTGAACGCGTTTCGGGCCAATTGGTCTTCACCATGGACGCCGATCTTCAGGACGACCCCCAGGAAATCCCCGCCTTCCTCCAGAAACTCGAGGAAGGCTGCGATGTCGTTGTCGGGTGGAAAAAGACCCGGCGCGATCCCTGGCACAAGGTTTTCCCCTCGCGCGTCTACAACTGGCTCGTCTCTCACGTGCTGGACCTCGAGTTGCACGACATCAACTGCGGCTTCAAATTGTTTCGGCGCGAGGTGGTCGACCGCTTGTCGGTCTATGGCGAACGGCACCGTTTGCTTCCCGCGCTGGCGCGTGACCTGGGTTACCGCATCGCGGAAGTGCCGGTACATCACAATCCGCGCCGCTTCGGCCGGTCCAAGTATGGTATCGAGAGGTTTGTGCGCGGCGCCATCGACGTGGGCACCATGGTCTTCTTGTATCGTTACGTGAACCGTCCGATACATTTCTTCGGATTTCTGAGCCTGATGACGATGTTCCTGGGCCTTTGCGGCATTGTCGCGGGATTCGTCTTGCTCTTTTTCGCCGCGTCGCCGGTGTGGACCGCGACACTGCTCGTCGACGGCGTCACGCTGTTTGTGGGCGGGGGGCTGGTGCTCGGCATCGGACTGCTGTGGGAACTTGTCCTGCATTTCTTCGTGCCGCTCAACGTAGGCATGTACATCGTCGAAGAACCGGGCGAGGCGCCCGAGACCGCCCGGCGCGCGAGTAAGGACGGGGTAACAAAGAGGAGCGAGTAGCCTCGCCCCATTACTCCTGCATGAATTTCTTCAGCGCTTCGTCGTAGCGGGCGCGTATGTCGGGAGGCAGGTCGGCGACGGAATTGTAGGTGCGGGTGTTTCCTTCGGAATCGGTAATCACGATCTTTTCAGAGATGAACGCTTCCTTGCCGATCGTAGGGGCGCGCCCTTCGATTTCCATGACGCGGGCCCGGAGTTCCGGGGGCATTTCCTCGAGCGAGTGATAGGTCTTTGTCGTAAACGAGGTGGTGATGTGGCGGGCCCTGTTGCCGTGCCATTCCATGAACTCCGCGTTTTCCGGGGCAGCGCCGGATTGCGCGCCCAACAGCCGGGGCCGGCCGCCGTATTCGATGAACACGGGAGAGCTGCTGCACGGAATGCGGGTGACCTGCCGCAAAGCCTCGACCCACTCGCGCGTGCGCTCCGGCATGCGCCCCTCGATTGGGGGAGTCTTGCTCCGATCGATCTGGAGCTCGACGCGCCAGTGGCCGGTCTGGTCCACCAGCCCCACGCGCCACAGGTATTCCTCGTGATTGGGTATGCCGCGCGCGGGATGACTCGCCCGCTCCTGGACGATCACGGCGATGTTGCGGAACACGTCAATGGGCCACTCCTTGGTGCGCGAGAAGACACGCCGGGCCGTGACGGTCAGGACGCCCCGCACGCCGCGGGAAATAGTGACGGCCTGCCAGAGGGCGCTCAGGGGAGCGACAATGCCGATCGCCGCGGCAAGGCCCCCTATACCCCATACGCCCGCCTTGATTCCCTGGGCATAGATGTCGCCCTTGTTCGCCGCGGCGTCCAGAGCGGCCAGCTCGCCTCTCATCGTGGCTAGTGCCGCAACGACTATCGCCGCCACCAGAGTAATGCCCAGCCGCCTGAAGAGCGTTTTCAGCGACGGCCGAAACGTGATGCTGGCCGCATCCTGCGATGCAATATACCAGTCCTCCATGGAATAGACGGCTGGACGGGAGGCGGCAGGCGAAGAAGTAAGACGCGGACCCATCACTTCCCTCCCCGTCGCGTGACTTAGCTCAGCATGCCTTCGATGATCAGGTCGACCGCCTGGTCTTCGGTGAGACCGCGCGACAACAGGGTCTGCAACTGCTTGGAATCCACGCTTCCAATGGCCGCTTCGTGCGTGACGTGGGCGGTAGGATCGTTCACCTCGACGATCGGGACCGCCTTGGCTACGGCGCGGCCCTGGACGATCTCTTTGCAGTCCACGTGGCCCCGCGCGCGGGGCGCATCGGCGATGATGGTGTTGAACACCTCGGCTCGAGCGTCGTCGCGCAGGGCGATGTTTGTCGTGAGCGCGGCCCGGGCGGCCTCGCCCACGAGCCGCGCTTTCTCATGAATGCGCACCTTGTCGTTGCCGCTCGCGCTCACCCGCGCCATCATTTCGAGCACGCTGTGGGCATGGCAGACAGCGTCGTAGGCGATGTCCATCTCGCCGACGCGTCCCTTGATGAGATCGAAATCGGTTTTGAACCGCCCGCCCTGGCCGACTTCGACCGAGGCGTGCGGAATCACCTGGACGCCGCCGCCCGGACCGTGGACGTGCCGCTCGTGATAGGAGTAGTGCGCCCCGGGAGCGAGGCGGATGCGCGCATCCATGCGGTGTTCGACCTCGACGGCGTTGGGGAAGGTGCAATGGGCGAGCACCTGCACCGACGCATCGTCTTCAACCTCCACGTCGAGGATGATCCGCTGAATGCCTCTCTCCGGCAACATGCCAAAACAGAGATGGACAGGCCGCTCGATCTTGGCCCCGGTTTTGAACCGGAAGTGCGCCTCGATGCCGTCGTCCAGCTCGTTCGTGTCGACTTCGAGTCCCGGGACCAGGTGCGCGCCGACGACGCGGTTCTGGTGGACTTCGAGGCGCGCCACGTCATCGGCGAGCACATGGCTTGGTTTGATTCCCACCGATTCCAGCAAACGTTGGACCACTTCGGCGTCGCTCATGGGGCCTCCCGCGGATCGGGCTCGTTAGCGTGGTCGCACTGCACGCACCGGTTCTCGAAATACTGGCCGATCCGTTTGACCGGTCCCTCCTCGATGACGCGTCCGTCGCACAAGAGATAGGCGTTTTCCGCCTGGCGCAGCACGACGCGGCTGTGGGTAATCAGAATGACGGTGGAACCCTTTTCCTTGAGCGTGTGAATGGCCTGGAACATCTGGTCCAGGGCCTCGACGTCGATGCCCGAGTCGGGTTCGTCCATCAGAACCAGGGCCGGTTCGATGGCGAGGATCGAGGCCAACTCGATGCGTTTGCGTTCGCCCCCGCTGAGGGTCTTGTCGACGGCGCGGTTCAGGTATCTGGCGGGATCGAGCCCCACCTGGCGCAATGCCGAAGCGGCGAGATCCCGGCCGTTCGAGGTCTTCGCTCCGGCCGTTACGAATCTGTGCACCGACAGGCCTTCGAAACGCGCGGGCTCCTGCCAGGCCAGGGTCATCCCGCGCCGCGCACGTTCATCTACCGGCACGCCTTTCAGCGATTGGCCCCGGTAAACAATGTCTCCCTCGAAACCGGTATATCCGGGCAAGCCCATGATCACGTTTGCCAAAGTAGATTTGCCCGCACCGTTGGGTCCGACGATTGCATACACCTTTCCCGGTTTGAAGCCCGCCGATACGCCACCCAACACCTGCTTGCC
Organism: Candidatus Hydrogenedentota bacterium; assembly: GCA_035416745.1. Classification (NCBI taxonomy): domain Bacteria; kingdom Pseudomonadati; phylum Candidatus Hydrogenedentota; species Candidatus Hydrogenedentota bacterium. Next base: position 31,746 of record DAOLNV010000017.1, read on the forward strand.
GTCAAGCCGAAGAGAGACATCCTGCACTTCCAGAAGTGTCATGGACGGTCCTTTCCCATACAAGAGCGGTCTCTTGTGAGTCTGCATTCATTGTAACGCGCGTTCGCGAGTGCGCTCAATGGAATATCCTCCCGGCCCCACGCGTCATTACCACGATATCTCGGGCCTTCGGCGCCGGAAACGGAGGCCAGGGGCGCCAAAATGAGACCTGTGAACCCACTCGATATCATCTGCCCCCCGGGACTTGGGCCTCTGACTGATGCTTCCGCAGGAGCAAGCCTCGGGAGCGCTGAGACTCAGAACGGTATGTCGCCGTCGCCGGCGGGAGGTACGTCGTAATCTTCGGGCTCATATTCGCCGACACCCGGAGGCGGCTCCTGCGTACGGGCCGCGGCAGGCCCCTCTTCGAGGTCGCGGAAACGCTGGACCGGTTTGTCGAACAGCAAATGGAAATAGCCCGTGGGGCCGTTGCGCTGTTTGGCGACGTCCAGGCGCACTTTGTTCTGGTGCATGTGCGCGCCCTCGTCCGCGGCCAGACGCGACAACATGAGGACCACGTCGGCGTCCTGTTCGATAGCACCCGATTCCCGGAGGTGCGACAGCTTGGGGATGCCGGAGTCGTCTTTCTCGGCTTCGCGGCTCAATTGCGACAAGGCGAGAACGGGCACTTTGAGTTCGCGGGCAAGCCCTTTCACGGCGCGGGATATCTCGGCGATTTCCTGCTGCCGGTTCTCGGCGCGCGCGCCCGCGTTCATCAATTGGAGGTAATCAATGATGATGAGGTCCAGCTGGTGCTGGGACGCGTGCCGGCGGCTCTTGGACCGCAGCTCCAGGATGCTGATGTTCGGGGTATCGTCAATAAAAATAGGAGCATTGTTAAGGTGTCCCGCGGCCATCTGGAGCTTCTTGAAGACGTGCTTTGCCAGGAATCCGGTACGCAGTTTCCCCGAGTCAATCTCGCCTTCCATGCAGATCATGCGCTGGACGAGCTGTTCCTTGGCCATTTCCAGGCTGAAGATGAGCACGGACTTGGAACCGCGCACGGCAATGTGGCGAGCCATGTTGAGGGCCAGGGCGGTCTTGCCCACCGAGGGCCGCGCAGCCAGGATGACCATGTCAGAGGCCTGCAGACCCGAGAGAAGTTCATCCAGCTTGTCGAACCCCGTTGCGATGCCCGTTATGCCGCTGTGCGACTTGATGATGCTTTCGATCTTCTCGACGGCGGGTTTCAGCAGCTGGCTTACGTGTTGAATGGGGTTCAACTGGCGCTTCTCGGCGATCGCGAAGATGTCGGCCTCCGCGCTGTCGAGAAGAAAATTGACGTCTTCGCGCCCTTCGTAGGCCTTGCCGATGACGCGGGTGCATATGGTAATGGTGCGCCGCAGCACCGCCGTATCGAGCACGATGCGGGCATAGTGCTCGATATTGGCCGAGGTGGGTACCGCGCTGGTCAGTTCGGCGACATAGGTTGCGCCGCCGGCGCCCTCGAGCGTGCCTTCGCGAGTGAGCTGGTGAACCAGGGTCGTGGAATCCACCGCCGTCCGGTCGCGGAACAGCGACAAAATGGCCCCGTAGAGGTGCTGGTGCGCCTGAGCGTAAAACACTTCCGACGGGGTTTCGCGCAGGATCTCGACGGCGGTTCCAATGGCATCGGGGTCGAGCAGCATGGCGCCAAGCACCGCCCGCTCCGCGTCGATGTCGTGGGGCGGCGTACGGTCAAAAACCGGGTCGGTCTTGGGGCGCGTAGCCACCGAATATTACTCCTCGGAAGATGCTGACTCGGCTGTTTCCTTCTGGGATTCCGCCGCGTCGGCGGCGGCAGCTTCGGCCGGGATGGCCTCCACCGCTTCGGCCTGGGCGGGCGCTTCGGGCTCTTCGGCGCTCACCCACACCTTGATGTTCGCCGTGATGCCTTTCATGAGGCGCACCGGCACCGTGTAGATGCCCAGACTCTTGATGGGTTCGTCCAGTTCGATCTGCTTCCGGTCGAACTTGTAGCCCAATTCGAGCAGCTTCTGGGCGATCATGGCCGATGTGACTGAGCCAAAGATCTTCTCGTTTTCGCCAGCCCGCGCCTTAATCTCGACGGTCTGGCCCTCGAGCGCCTTGGCTTCCTGGCCCAGTTCGGCGCGAACCTTTTCTTCGCGGCGGGCGATGATCCGGCGCTGATGCTCCATCTCCTTCGCGCTGCCCGAGTCCGCGGGCACCGCCAGCTTTCGCGGAAACAAGTAGTTGCGGGCGTAACCATCCGACACATTGACCGTGGCGCCCATGTCGCCAAGATGCGCCACATTCTCACTCAGGATCACCTTCACGGCATCCACCTCCCTTTGTCTTCTGAACAGCCGCCCGGCGGGACGCCGGACAGGCCTTTCACTCGCTCACATTCACACATCCGGGTTATTCGTCGCCGCCGCGGCCCTCGCGCAGCTTCTCGCGCGCCGCCACGAGACGATCCACCTTTACGCGAAACTCCCACCACGTGTCGAAGAGCCCGGCAAAACTCAACATCCAGCCCCCCGCGTATATCATAAACACGACCAATGCTATGACGACAAACGCATGGGGCCGCAGATGCCGCACCGCGTACACGACGAGGCTCAATCCATTGAGCCAGTATATCGCAGCCAGGCCAATCGCGGCATTCCACGCAATGGCCCGGGTCACGCCGTTCGGCGCGCGCTGCTCCACAAACCAGGCTACGGCGCACAAAATGGCGGGCCAGACCAGCCACTCCGGCGGCCGCATCGTTTCGAACCCCGTGCGGGGACCCGGCAAACCGTGCCGCAGCCGGACCCAAAACGCGGTTGCGCCGGTAGCCAGGGCGGCACACACCAGAAAAGACCCAAACATCAGGCCCGCACTGACATCGGCCCAGTGTTCGACCAACATCCAGCGCAGGAGATCAAGGGCGGCTTCCTGCCCGGCCGCATCGCCCCCGGCATCCCGCGTCTGCGCAAGCACCGCATCATACGATGCGGCGGCCTGTTGTTCCCATACGCTCCACGTCATGTGGAACGCCACAAACCCGGCGAATACCGCGCAGGTCCACGCCGTCACCCGGGAGACTACCGCGCCGAACGTATGTTGACGCCGGATTCCCGCGCCAAGCACGACGCCCGCCAGCACAAACAAGCCGTAAAACAGCCCGGCCTGTGCCCGCAGCGTTACAAACCCGCCGATCAGTACGGCGCCAGCAATCGCGGCGCCAGCCAGCACGGTCCGCCCCGTTGCCCAATATGCCGCAACGAGAAAAACGAACGGCAGCGGCGCGACCGGATTCGCCCCCGTCCACGAAAGCACACCACAGAAAATGGCCGCCGCCGTCAACGCCGGGACGTTCCGGAACGCCGCCGCGATGCCCCCGGCCGGCACGCGTGGGCCCCGGTCACTCCGCCACGTAAGGCAACAGCGCAATCTGGCGCGCCAGCTTTATGGCGCGCGTCAACATGCGTTGATGCTGGGCGGTTGCTCCGGTAATGCGGCGAGGAATGATCTTCCCTCGCTCCGTAACATAGTGTTTGAGAAGGTTCACGTCTTTGTAATCGATATAAACGACCCGGTCGACCGTTAACCGGCAGACCTTGGCCCGGCTGGAACCGCGCTTTTTCTTCTTGCGCCGTTTCGACCGTTTACCCATTGCTCTTGCCATGGTTTCCTAACTCCTAGTGCAGAAGGGCTTAGCATTCAGAAGGGGACGTCGTCCTCGGGGACCGGCTCTTCGATTTCCCGCGGGGCGGGTTTGCTGCCGGAACCGCTGTCCGAGTCCCAATCCAACGTTTGGATACGGTCTGCCTGCACCTCGATTTTGGTGCGTTTCTGGCCGGTGTTCTTGTCTTCCCACTGGTCGCTGCGCAGAGAGCCTTCCACCATGATTGGGCGGCCCTTCTTGAGGTTTTCGCCGCAATACTCGGCGGTGCCGCGCCACGCTACGACATCGACGAACAGCGTTTCTTCGCGCCGTTCGCCTTCGCGGGTCTTGTATACCCGGGTGACTGCCACCCCCATTCGGCATAGAGGGGTGCCGCTCGGGAGGTAGCGCAGTTCGGGGTCACGCGTAAGGCGCCCCGCCAAGAAGACCCTGTTCAAGTCCGGCATTCGCAGATCCGACATCCGTCCATCCCTCCAAGCTTGATGCGTTAATCGTCATCGGATGCAGCCGACCGCGCGGGCCGTCTCCGGCGTCCGCGGTCACGATCGTCGTCCTCATCCTCGTCGTCATCTTCATCACGGTAACGCGAGGGCCGTCTCCGGCGGCCGCGATCGTCGTCATCCTCGTCATCGAACGGCCGTGCCGCGTGGGCGGTTTGGACCTCCGCCTGTTTGCGGCGCTCCTGTTCGGCTTCGAGACGCAACGTGTGCTCGTCGAAATAGACCACGAGACTGCGAATGATGTTTTCGGTCAGACGGAAGTAGCCTTCCAACCGCGTTATGAACTCCGGCTCCGCTTGGAACCGCAGCAACACATAGCAGCCCTCTGTGCATCGCCTGACCTCGTAGGCCAGTTTGCGTTTGCCCTGGATCTCCGAGCGCACGACAGCTCCGCCGTTGTCCGTCACGAGCTTTTCGACGTTCTTGGCTATCGTCTGGATCTCATCGTCCTTCACTTCCGGATGAACGATGTAGAGCGCTTCGTATGTCCGCACTAGTAGTCACCTCCTTCGTATGTGGATTTTTGTCGGAAGCACGAAGCAAATATCATAGCAAACAAATCCAGACGCCTCAAGTTTCATGCGCGGTATCGGAAATGCCGGGATTCAGAGATTTCGCGCCGTATGACGGGACAACAAGCGGAATTCCCTGCCCCGACGGCAAGAATAACGCAAGCCGGGGCCTAAGGTCAAATGTCCCTATGTATCTAACAACTCCTATGGTGTGCCGAATCCAAGAAGCGCGGCATTTCTCTCCGCTCGTTCAACCCGGGGACAAGTGGGCCGCGCCATGCTTCGCCTGCGCCCCTTATTGGCTGGGATTCGCCGGGCGGGCATGCTACACTATGCGCTCGATGCGGACGGGGGCGCGGGGGACCGTGTTCCGTGGGCGTCCGGCCGCGATGGACGGCGCCGCACCCTTTAACACAATCAAATACGGAGCCAATCATGACGGACACCAAAAGCACAAACATTACGTGGCACGAATCGAATATCACGAAGGAAGACCGGGAGAAGCTGAACGGCCATAAGGCGGCGGTGATATGGTTCACGGGGCTCTCGGGTTCGGGAAAATCGACCATCGCCCACGCCGTCGAGCAAGCGCTGTATGACCGGGGTTGCCACACCATCGTCCTGGATGGGGATAACATCCGCCATGGCCTCAACAAGAACCTTGGCTTTTCGCCGGAAGACCGGGAAGAGAATATCCGGCGCATCGGCGAGGTAGCCAAACTGTTTACGGAAGCAGGGGTAATAGCGATGACGGCGTTCATCTCGCCGTACCGCGCGGACCGCGACAAGGCCCGGCAACTCGCGCGTGACCGGGCGTTCATCGAGGTTTACGTGAAATGTGCGGTCGACGTGTGCGAGCAGCGGGATGTCAAGGGGCTGTATAAGAAGGCCCGTGCGGGTGAAATCAAGGAGTTTACGGGCATTTCGGCGCCGTATGAAGAGCCTTTGAACCCGGAAGTCGTGGTGGATACGGGGGTGGAAACGCTCCAGGAATCGGCCCGGAAAGTGCTCTCATATCTTGAAGAACAGGGCATTGTCCCCCTGCGCCGGGCATAGCCGAGACCCACGCCCCCAAGGGGGCAGTCTTGGCCCGCTCCGGCCTCCAGAGCCGGCCGCAACCGCGGCGGAACGGGCAGGAACCCGGCTGGAGCCGGCGGCTGCGGGGGGTGCGGTCACGCTATGTATGCTTAGATCAGTTTGTTTGACCACAATATATTGCGTTCGGCGCACGGCTATGATAGACTGGTTTCAAAAGTCGAGGGCTTTGTCACATGCGATTCTCCCGACGTAGTAAAGGTCCGCTCGCATGGGCGCGGCGTTCCAAGTCCCGCGCGCAAGAACAGGATGCAGAACAGGAATTTGGACCCGTCGCCTCGGAAGAACGCGATGCGCTGTTGTCGCCCCACGCGGCCTCGGGAAACGGTGCCGTTGAAGAGGCCGGCAACGGTCTCGAGAACGAAGAAGCTACCCAGCACATGCTTTCGGCTTTGGGCCGTTTCCACCGGCAGGTGACGAAAGCAAAGGTTGGGGCTGCCCAGGAATTGTGGACCGACGAGTGCATGAACGAGTTGGTCACGGCGGCCGAGGTGGCGGTCAGCGAAGGGTGGCGCGAGACCGTCACCGTGCTTACGGAGACGGGCCGTATCCTCCAAACCTATGAAGACGCTGGCCGGGCCCGCGAGTGCGTAAACTTCCTTTCCGAAGCCTACGACATTCTCTCCCTGATGGTGGGCGACCTTATCGTTGGAGAGGTGCGCCGGGGCGTCATGCAGAAATGGGAAGAGTGCCACGCCAGGGCGCTTCGGAGCCTTGAGGCGGCGGGGCTGACCCTCATCAGCATCGACGAGGAGGGCGAAGATACCGGGGCTGAAAACCACAATGGCGCCCAGCCTCAGCGGGCGTTGAACACCGTCCCCTTCGAATTGCCCCCCTTGGACGATTACGACGACGAATCGGAGGAAGGCCCGGGCGGTGAGCCGCCCACGCTGGGCAACCTTCCCCCCATGGGAGAGGCGGACGCCGCACGCACGGAACCCATCAATGAAACCCTGCTCGCTAAGGAACAGGAACGCGAACATACCGCCGTCCCAACTCCGCAAGGCGCTCCCCCCCTGGAAACGGCCGAAGCTCCCGTCGTGAAGACGGCGGCGCCTCCTCCCGCGCCCGAGCCTGCCAGACCGGGCGTGCAGGCCAAGGACCCTGAAGTAGTCGCGACGCTCGATTCGTTCTGCGAGGGTCTGGTCAAGATAGAAACGGCGGGGGACCGCGACCTCACAACCGTTTATGCGGCCATGCTGGACGAGCTGGCGTTCCTGGATAAATGGGCCGTCAACGCCGAGTATGAACAAGCGCAGCGTTTGACGAGGGCGATGGCCCTGCTGTGTCAACAGGTTGCCGAGGGGAATGCGGCGCCAAACGAGAAATTCATCGAATTGAGCTACGGGTTCTGCGGGGCCTATGCCGAAGCCAATTCTTCCGAGGCCTCACCGGCCGTCAAGACGTGGCTCGACGAGTGCTCGACGCTCTACCACAAGTGGACGCAGGAATCCGAACCGGCTGCATCCCACGAAGCCGAGAAGGTGGAAGCCGTCGCGGAGGCCGGTTTGGACGGCTCTGTTGCCGCGTCCGAAGAGGAAGCGGCGGAACGTGCTGCGGCCGCTCCCGCCACGAACGACGGGTCGCCGGAATGTCTGCTGCGCATCGCCCAAGAAGCCGTTGCCGCGGGACGCCCCACCGAAGCCAAGGTCCTCGCCATGCAAGCGGCCGCGGCATTCGCCAAACGCGAGGCGGACCAGGCCGAGGAGCGGCTCAGCAACATCGAGCGCCGCATAAACGAAGGCGGGATCCAGATCGAGGGCGCGCGAGGGGAACTGCGCACCGCCGAGGAATCCGTTGTTGCGGCGGAGAAGCAAACGAAGGAGGGCGAGAAAGCCCTCACGACCTGCGGCAACCGGACCCAGAAAGCCCAGAAGCATCTCGAAGCCGTCGATGCTGAGATTGCCGATCTGGATGAGCGCATTCGCGAGTTGCAGACGCAGCGCGACGCAGCCGCGGAGCGACGGGCCGAGGCCGACCAGTTACTTGGCCAGAAACGCGCGGAAGAGTCCGATGCCGAAGCCACGCTGGGGTCGCGCCGGTCCGAGGAGGACGATGCGCGGAACCGGCTCGAGGACGCGCGCCAGAAGGTCAAGAATCTCGAACGCAAACGGAGCGAACTCGAACTCGAGATGGAACGGGCCCGCGACCTCCTGGCTCGCCAGCAGAGTTCACTTCAAGACATCCAGCAGACGATCGCCCAGCTCGAGAAGACGGATCTGGCGGGTTCGGGCAGTTCCGATGAGCTTCTGTTCTAGGTCTCGGCCTGCCAGAAGCTCGTGAATGGCATTCAGGAGTAGCGAGGGAACCGATGCGCGTTGGGGGCCCGGCACGGGAAAGACGGGCAGCGCGCATTTTTTGATGGTCTACAATGTGATGGGGAACAGTGCGGCACCGGGCAGACATAGTCGGAGCAGTTGATTTCGGTTCGCGCGAGATCCGCGTGCTGATAGGACGCCAGGAATCGGACGGCGCGGTGCGGATCATCGGGCACGGGACGGCGCCGGGTCACGGCTGCGTTTCACAGGGCGTCATCCAGGATCGCAACGCGGCGCAGGTGGCGCTCAAGAAGGCCTTGGCCGGCGCCGAAAAGGAAGCCCGGGCCAAGGTGCGGTCGCTGTTCTGCGGCATCAACGGCAAGAACGTCGAGACCTTCATCCGCGAGGGCAACGTCAAGGTCGAGGGAGAACTCGTCGAACGGGTCCACATGGCCGAGGCTCGGGACATCGCCTCGCGCGATATTCTGGCGCCCGGCAAACGCATTGCCTCATCTATCTCCGCGCAGGAATGGTACGTCGACGACCTGCGGGTGCTGGACCCCATCGGGATCTGCGGGCAAGTGCTCAAGACGCGGGTGCATTTCGCGCGGCTGCCCGCGGCGATCGAAGACAACCTCGTGGCCTGCATCGAATCGCAGGGCCGGGAACTAGAAGACATGATCTTCCTGCCTCTGGCGGCTTCCCTGGGCACCTTGACCCCGGAGGATATGGAACTCGGGGTCGCGGTGATCGATTTCGGGCGCAGCACTACGGGGCTTGCCGTATTCCGCGATTTCCGCATCCTAGGCAGCCACAGTTTTGAATGGGGCGGCTACCACATCACGCGCGACGTCGCGGCCGGTCTCCAGGTCACCTTCGAGGAAGCCGACGAGCTCATCCTTGAATACGGCATCTCCGACGAGTTCATCCGGCGCGAGTTCAACGAAGAGGAACAAGAGGAAGAACCCGAGCCCGAGCCGGAAGGCCCCGCGCCGCGCCACCGTGACCGCAAAGAACCGGCCCGGATCAAGTTGAAGACCGTCGTTTCGGGCGCACCCTCGATTGTCGAACAGAGCGAACTCGATATGATCATCTTCGAGCGGGCCAAGGAATTGCTGGTCAAGATCCGCCAGCACCTGAACGCGCGCGGTCTCGCCAAGAACCTGGTGCGCGGGATCGTGCTGACCGGCGGCGCCAGCGTCATCAAGAACTACGTCGCTCTGGCCGAAGCCCTGTTCCAGGTCCCCGTCCGCGTAGGCCAGCCCAACTCGGTTGAGATTCTGCCCCACGAGGTCAAGGCGCCCGAATTCGCCGCCAGCGTGGGCATTGTGCGCCACGCGTTCGAATACCGGACCGCCGTCCGTCACGGCCGGGTCGAAGCCCGCGGCGCCATGCGCTCAAGCGCGAAACGCCTGGCGGGGTTCCTGAGAAAGTACTTCTTTTAAGCCACGCGCCGGCTTCCTGCCTCGTCAAACGGCCTGAAGGACCCAAACCATCTTGGGGAATCCAACGTTGCGGATCTCCCCTTGTGCTCATGCTCATCCCGAGGGTTGAGCGATTGCCTCGGTGTCCAGTGAAAAGGCTGTACAGGGCTGGGCGGTTTTCACGACGATGCAGGTATGGTAATTGCCCGGCTCGGCCTCGCCCGTGTGTCCCTCGAGGGTGTTGTCAGGCATAGGGAGCAGTTCGAGCACGAGCGGCGCCGAGCCTTCGAAAGAAAGCGCCGCGCCCGGCCAGGAAACGGAAAAAGATGTCCCCTCGCCATCGATGACGGCGCGGTCTTTCGTTCCCAGATGCCACCGGAAGAGGATGATGTCCCGGGTTTCTCCCGCGAGCGCCACTTCATCGTTCACCACGAGGCGCTCCGCGTCCCAGGCAACGTGCCGGCGCCATATTTCGAGGCCTTCGTAACAGGCCGTGCCGTCAACCGTCACGTCGCCGCCGGAGTCGTCGAGGCGCTGTACCGTGATGGGCGCGACGCCCCCGTTCTTCTGCCATCCGGGAAGCTGGACCAGTTGACCCGCTTCGGCGTTGGATTCAGGGAAGACGGCGCCGAGTTGCAGCACGTTGTGGCCGGCGCCGGTCGTGTAATGGGTCATCATGAGCGGGTGGTGGTAGGCGGGCGTGCCCGCTTCGATAAGAACAGGTTTGCCGTGGGCGATGAAGTTGACGTGTCCGCGATCCTGGTGATCGTGCTGGTCCGTGGGATGTCCCCCGCGGACCCAGACGCCCGTGGCGCCGTCGTTCCAACTGCTGCGCCAGTTGACCCGGGTGGCGCGCTCGTAATAGGCGAAGAGCGGAGGTTGGACAGTCTCCGCGGAAGGCAGCGCCCGCGCGGCAAGTCCCGGCAGGTCATCCGACGGACCGCCCACCTGATACGTCAATGCCCACCGCGCTTCCGCGCTGCCGGTACATACGGCGAGCAGCGACAGCAGGGGCCGGATGCGGTCCGCGGCGCCGTAGGCGGGACCCGCGTCGAAACAGTTGATGAGCATGTCGCCCGGCTGCAGGTGGTGGATCAGCCAGGTGGGGAACCGCGAAAGAAAAGGATGCTCGAGCGCGCGCCGATCGCCGTGCACCGCCATGGCATGAGCGGCATGAAGCATTGAGGTTACAGTGAACGACGCGTACCCGACACCCTCTTCGAATTCGCCGTTCGCACCGTGGGCATCCAGCGCCTTCAACAGATTCCCGACGCCCAGTTCGTAGGCGTCGGGAAACCGGTCTTTGCCTACGGCAAGACACGCCGAAACCAGGCCCTCGGTAGGCAGTACCCACTGGTTCGTGATGGGATTATCGCCGCGCACGAACCACGGCCGTTTCGTCTGCCAATCGTCGGTCACGCCCGCGATCTCGGCTTCGAGCAATGCGTAGAGCCGCGCACGCAACGCGCCGGGGACGGCGTGTTCAGGCATGAGCTCCAGGGTCAGGACGATCGCGCGAACGCCCTGGCCCGTGGCAAGCCAGTTCCCGTCTTTACCGTCCGCGGGCAGACGGTGCCCCGGCGTGTAGAGAGTCCAGCCCGGCCGTTGCAGGGGCACCCACGTGGCCATCTCCTCAAGTTGGGCCAGGACGCGGTCGCGGAAGACCGCCTCGCCGGTCAGGCGGTACGCGGCGGCGAGTTGGGGCAACTCCGAAGCGCAGGCGCCTGACGCGCCGTGGTCCGACATGGCGAGGGCGAATGTCTCGCGGATCTCGTCTTCGAGAGCGTTGCTGCGTCCGTCCAGCCACGTGCGGCCCTTGACGCCGACGTCTTCCAGGGCGTACACGCGCTGGACGATGGGTTTCGCGGCGGTCTCGCGCGCTTGCCTCACAAACGCGGCCCGCGCCTCCGCCATGGCGGGATCATCGCCCAAGGAGTCGAGCAGGGCGCCCCAGGATGCGATTGCTCCGTTGTCTCGCGCGGAAGCGGATTCGCTTTCCGCGGCCAATCCCGGCGCGGAAAGACCAGCAACCAGAACTACGGCCATCACTAATCGCATTGCCTTGGCCTCCATGGATGAAGTCTTCTCAGAGTTCGAGCAGCTCGGGAAAATGTTCGCGGCACCAGGCGCGCAACGTTTCTGCATCCTGTTCCACCGCGGCGCGGTAGGGCCCCTGGCTTCTCAACGGAATAGGAAGAAAACCCGTCGCGACACCGCACATGTGGTCGTAGGCCGTATCCGTAAACCCCAACGGCCCAAAGTGATCCGCGAGAAAGCGGTGCAACGCCTGCACTGGTTCGAGCGCCGCGTTGAGGTCGTCCCAGCGCTTTTCGCGGAGAAGATTCCACAGGCCGAGGGTGACACGCGGATTCCAGTAGACCATGGCGCTGCAGCAACCCCGCGCGCCGTACGGACCCAGCGTGCCCCATTTGGTTTCCTGCACGAATACGTTCACGAATGCGTTCATCGCCGCGCACCCCTCGGGCGTGCAGCCGGCCGTGCCCGCAGTGGCTTTGACCATCACGTAATTTGGCACGGCCTCTTGGATGGCGCGATGCAGGTCCACCGACAGGTTTTTCTTTGCGTGTACGGTATCGTAGATTGACAAAGGCAGCCCCTGCGCCGCGTCGGACACGGCTTTCATGAACGGGACCACCTCCGAATCAGGCACTTCCAGCCAGAACGGGAGCGCGACTTGGACCGCGTCCGCGCCGAGCTCTGCCGCATGGGCCGCGCGTTTCGTTGCGCCGCGGGTCGACGTGGCCGTGCACCCGATCATGGCGAGTCTCCGATGGGAATGGCATTCCTCGACCGTCGCGCGAGCCACGCGCCGGAAATCGTCAAACTCGAGGGCGTAAAACTCACCCGAGGTGCCGCCTGTATACACGCCCGGGACCCCCATTTCGCAGCAACGCGCCACCGCGCCGCGGTAGGACGCCTCGTCGAGCTCGCCGGAAACATCCCACGCCACTGGGAGCCCCGCCCAGGGGCCTTCGAAGGTCTTTCGTGTCAACATCACAATCCCTTGTGCCCTGGCGGCGATGTTAATTTCCGCGCCGGCGACACGGAGATAGTAGGGCCTTGCGTCTCTCCGCGCAAGCGAGTCAAGGGAAGCCCCGCGCGTGCCGCGTGGCGGATTGCGGGTGCACGTCCGATGTCCATCTGCGAGCCCGGAAACGCGCGCGCTATCAGATGTAATTCCCCGCGCCGGCCCAAGCCTTCTCGAGGTCCACATGAAGACCCCGGCAGACGCAGATCGGCTTGTTATTCTCGGACGGCATGCAATAGGGATGGGTGAACGTGGCAGCCAGCGTAACCTCGTCAAACAGGGCCATCAACTCTTGCTCATCGATTCCGACGGCGATCACCACGCCGCCAGAGTATTCCCCCGGCCCCCAGAGATGATAATTGTTGTGAGTGCTGATTGCGCGGGGCAGCCCGTAGTCTTTTCCAAACAGCTCGACCGCGCCCGCGTTGCCGTAATCACCCGCCAGGATTACGCACCCGGCCTTCTCTTCCTCCGGGAGACTGTCGTAGACACCAGCAATCAGAGCTACCAACTCTTCCCAACCGAACATGTCGGCGAAATGCTGAGGGAGTCCCCGAATCGTGACGTTTTCATGCTTGAGTCCGGCGTCTCCGCCAAGCAGGGCGTTATAGGCCACGGCTTGCCTCGGGGGAAGGATGGGCAACGCCAACGGCGCCGTCAGTGCCCCGCCTATCACCAGCGCGGCAGGATATGCAGCCTTCAGCCAGCCCCAGCCTCGATTCGCAACCATTTGTTCGAACGCGCAGGCGCCTCCGGCGAAAATGGCGCAGTGCGCCGGGGCCAGCCAGTAAAACTTGGCGTGCAGCGCGGTGAAGGTTACAGCAAGAAAGAGGAAGCCCCACCCGATAGCGCGATACCTGTTCCCTTCCCGGCCGCGGAAAAGAAACCAGATGCCTGCGACCCAGACGGGCGCCGATAGCGGGTGAATGGCCATGACCTGCATGTACACGGCCTCGGCCAGCGAGGCATCGTATGTTTTGCCCGAGGCATACGCGCTTGTGAGCTTGAGTGTGGGCCAGTCATGGGCAATCTGCCAAAGAAAATGCGGCAGGAATATGCCGAATGCAATGAGGCCGCCGAGCCACGGCCACGGCGTGAGCAGCCACCATTTTCGGTGCGGCGTCAGCAAGAGGCCGAACAAGACGCTCACCCCGAAGAACAAAAATGTCAGCTTGGTCATCAGACCTATGCCCGCCACCACGCCGAACACCAGCCAGAGCTTCAGTTGTCCCGTCCGGAGGATGCGCGCAAAGATGTACACGGCGAGAACCCACAGGAATTGTTCGAAAACGTTCACGCCAAAGAACTGGTGGTTTGCCAGCAGCACCGGAGCAACAAGTGCGCACAGGGCGGCTAAGCCCTGGGCAAACCGCTTCCCTCCGAACTCGCGCGCGATCAACCCCGTCACGAACACCAGACCCGCGCCGGCTGCGATGGGAAGCATCCGCACAGCCCACAGCGAATCGCCCAACGTGCCCTGCACGACCGCCCCAATCAAGCCTATCACGGGCGGAAAATCGACGTATCCCCAGTCCAGATGCCGCCCGCACGCCAGATAATACAATTCGTCCCGGAAATACCCGTATTGATTAATGAAGGCGAGATGCAGGGCGAATTTCGACAACGCAATGCACCCCAACAGGGCGTTGTCCGTCCGCCACCACGTTGTGGTCTCAGAACCGTTCATTCGCGCCACCCCTCCGCGCGCTATCTGTTTTTCACTGTTTTTCGGGCGGAAACCACATCATCATGGGATCGGGGCCGTTGCCGGTGTGGATAATCTTCTCGACCGTAAGGCTGTCGGTGTTGACCACATGGACCCCGTCCTCGTGTTCACAGCCCACGAATAGACGTTTGCCGTCGGGAGAAAGCTCGATGCCAATGGCAAAACTCCCCACGGGGACGCGTTTGATCTCCTTCCTGGCCGCGACATCGATAACGATCAATTCGCCCTTGTCGGTCCAGCTCGGAATGAACGCGCGCGTCCCGTCCTCGCTGAAATGGATGCGTACGGGCATGCCGGGGCACGCGAAGGTCTCGAGCGGCGTGTGCGTGGCCAGTTCGATGAGGGTCACGGAGCCACCGGTCTGGTTCAAGGCCCAGAGCTGCTTGCCGTCGGGTGTGAACGCCATGCCTTCGACGCCCTCGCCGCACGGAATCTGCGTAATCAGGCCGCCCGATGCGCGGTCAATGACCGACACGTTCTTCGAGACGATATTGGCGGTGTAAAGGCGTTTCCCGTCGGGCGACACGAGGACCATGTGCGAGATCTCGCCGTGGGTGGGAATGCCCCGGGTGACCTCGTGCGTGGCGGTATCCACCTCGACGACGAAACCGGTCTGGCCCGCCGTGAAGTAAGCGTGTTTGCCGTCAGGCGCCATGGCCGCGCCGTGAATGCGTGTATAGTCACCGGTCGGGATCTGTTTGATGTGTTTCCGCTGCGTCAGCTCGATCACCGAGATGGTGTTGCCCGGGGGCGCATAGTTGGAGAGGTACATAATGCGCTGGTCAGGCGTGATCACCATCTCGTGGGGGTTGGGCCCCGTCGGGATGGTCTGCAGGATTTCAAGCGTGGCCGGGTCGACAAAGCTGAGCGTGTTGTCGTGCTTGTTGGCGACGGCGAGGACCGGTCCGGCGGATGCGGACGCCGAGACCATCAGCGCGATTATCACGGCCGTGAATTGCAGCATGGCATAAGACTCCTCGTAAGACGGGGACAGTGAGCGTTCGGACAGTCATTATGCGGGCGCATGGCGAAAGGGTCAATGGCTGAGGCAA